>CAYUXQ010000017.1:14046-14739 GCA_964448925.1 uncultured Candidatus Saccharibacteria bacterium
ATCGAAACCTACCCGACGAGATGCAAAAGATAATCAGTGTTGGTATGGGCGGTGCGGCTTTGAAACAGCTTCTAGACGAAGTAGACCTGGGTGAACTCATAACAGACCTCACCAAGGAAGCAGAAGAAACCAAAGGTCTAAGAAAGAAAAAGATCATGAAACGGCTACGCTTGCTAGAAAGTATGGACCGAGCTGGAATCAAGCCCAGTAGCATGTGTGTCAGTGTACTGCCTGTTATTCCACCGGACCTAAGACCGATGGTTCAGCTCACTGGAGGGCGTTTTGCGACCAGCGATCTAAACGACCTGTATAGAAGAGTTATAAACCGTAACAACCGTCTTAAAAAATTAATGGAGCTTAACGCTCCAGAAGTTATCCGTCGCAACGAACAGCGGATGCTGCAAGAAGCTGTAGATGCTTTAATAGACAACAACAGTGCTAGATCTGGACGAGCCGTAGCTGCTACCGGCCAGCGCCGTCGCCTAAAAAGTCTCAGTGACATGCTAAAAGGAAAACAAGGCCGCTTTCGCCAGAACTTACTCGGTAAAAGGGTTGACTACTCCGGTCGCTCAGTGATTGTGGCTGGTCCAAACCTCAGAATGGATCAATGCGGTTTACCCAAAATGATGGCACTTGAGCTGTTTAAACCATTTGTTATTGGTCGTCTAATTGATTTGGAACTCGCCCATAACA
>CAYUXQ010000018.1:0-13961 GCA_964448925.1 uncultured Candidatus Saccharibacteria bacterium
TGCTAGCGGCGCTGGTTGTGCTTTTTTTGGTTGGATATATAAAAGGCAAGGCTTTGCATACAAAACCCCTAAACGGCGGTGTGAAAACCCTAGTAGTTGGTGGCATTGCAACAATTTTGGGCGTGGTTGTTGGTCTGATCTTTAAAATGTAAGCTTTGTAAACAAAAAAGTCTGGCCAGATTCTTGGACTAGATAAACAACCGAGTTTATTTGATAAGATATAGGTATGAAGAAAGCCAAAAAAGCCGCCCGCAAAATAGCCGTAGGATTAGTTGGTTTCCCGTTGTTGTTGCTCGGCATTATCCTAATTCCACTGCCTGGACCAGGCCTGTTGGTTTGTGTAGGCGCTTTGTTTATACTAGCGCTCGAGTTCGAGTGGGCCGAAAAGCATTTGAATATGGCAAAAGACAAGCTTAAGAAAATTATTGAGAAATCTAAACCAAAAATAGACTAGGCAATCGGCCAAGGGTTATTTGGAAAAATTCTGAGCGACGCTATTCCAATTGACAACATTCCACCAGGCATCTACATAATCAGGGCGCTTGTTTTGATACTTTAAATAATAAGCATGTTCCCAAACATCTAGACCAAGGAGCGGTATATGGGCTTTGTCCTCCATAACAGGGTTATCTTGATTTGGCGTACTACAAATATGAAGTTTGCCGTCAAACTGGCACAGCCAAGCCCAACCGCTTCCAAAACGACCCACAGCCTCTTCCTTAAACCTAGTCTTGAACTCTTCAAAGCTGCCGAATGTTTTGTTTATGGCTTCTGCTAGGTTACCGCTAGGACCGCCTCCGCTGTTTGGTGCCATATTGGTCCAGAACTGGTTATGGTTGGCGTGGCCTCCGCCGTTATTACGAACAGCCTGTCTTATTTCTTCCGGAACTTTGTCCAAGCTAGAAACTAGCTCCACGATATCCATCTTTTGCAGATCACTATAGCCTTCTAGTGCGAAATTGAGCTTTTCTACATAGCCAGCATGGTGTTTGTCGTGATGAATTTCCATAGTCTTTGCATCTATGTGTGGCTCGAGAGCCGAAAAATCATACTCTAGTTTTGGCAGTTCAAACATAGGTCCTCCTTATAAACTATCTCTACCTAATTATACCAACCAGCTTTAGTGTAGTCTGGAAGTATGCTCATCAAAGTAGGGTTTAAATAGGTTTAGCGCGTAAATCACTCCAAAAAGCAGCAGGCTTACTTCTAAAACAGTCCACCAACTCGGTGTCTGAGTTAAATAATTTCCAAAGAATCCGCTGTTGGTTAGATTCGGCTGCGAACTGCCGCTAACTAGTCGTAAGTTTTGTATAAACCAAAAGCCACTAACCAAAAAAGCCAGGATTGCGCTAACTATACGAAATAACGGGCTTAAGTGAATCTTAAAAAAACCAGCCCCTGCCCACACTTCGGACATTATAAGGACTACTCCCCAAGCAGCCGGCTGAGAAAAGCCTACCTGTTCAAGCCAAGACTTAAAATCGGTAAAACTAATTAACTGGAGAATGGCCATTAAAAACAAGACGATACCGACTACGCCTAGAATGTTCCAGTCTTTATCAGACAGCTCCGGGGGGCTGGTAGCTTTAACGCTCAGTTTATTGCCAAGTGAGTTGACCAATTTTTAGCTCCCTCTTTTTGTAGTATTATTTTATATCAAAAGAGCTTGGATAAAAAAGTCTAGTATTTCGAACTAGAAGTCAGCTTTTTTCCCTGAGCTGTTTTGGTCACGCCACTTTTTAATCTTGGCGTGGTGTCCGCTGAGCAAAACTTCCGGAACCTTTAACCCTTGAAAAACCTCTGGTCTAGTATAGTGAGGGTGCTCAACAACGCCAGCTTCAGAATAGCTTTCTAGCTCTGCGCTAGTTTTGCCGCCAAGTACGCCTGGTACTAGCCGGGTAACGGCGTCTGTAACTATCATGGCGGGTAGCTCGCCGCCTGTTAGTACATACTCACCAATCGAAAGTTGGTGATCAACCAAGGTGATTATGCGTTCGTCATAGCCTTCGTAGCGACTGCAAATAATAATAAGCCCGGTTTGAGTAGAAGCCAGTTCGCGAGCAACTTCTTGAGTAAATTGCTCACCGCGTGGCGTCATGAGTAGTACTCTGGCTGTTGGATCGGATATTTTAGCCTGCTCCACTGCCGCAAAAAGTGGCTCTGGTCGAAGTACCATGCCGTCGCCTCCGCCGTATGGTATATCATCTACCTGTTTACGCGGGCCAATACCAAAGTCTCGTAAATTTATTAGATTGTAAGTAACCAAATCCTCTTTTTGGGCCTTCCAAAGCATGCTACTGTTAAGTACACCCTCAAACATCTCCGGAAACAGAGTTATTATCTGAATTTTCACGGTGCGGTGGGCTGTTTACACATCGAGATCGTCAAGGTCGGCCAGTTCGGCCCGAGTTCGGCTGACCATGTCTGATGGTTTGGAGCCGTCTTTGTTCTCAATCACCTCATCTTCGTCATCTAGGCTTAGATTATCATCTGATTTTTTGTCTGCCTTTTCATCCTTTTTGGACTTCGATTCTTTTGGCTTAGAGTCATCGGTTAGTTCTTCTCTTCTTTCTCTTGGTGGGCCGGTATCAACAATTTTGAGGTTATAGCGAGCGTCATTTTTGGTGCCAAGTGCTCGTAGTAGTGTTCGCAAACTTTGGGCAGTAGCACCTCGTTTACCGATTACACGACCTAGGTCTTCGGGGTCTACGGTTAGTTCCAGAAGCACACCTTTTTCGTCTATTCGTCGTTCTACTTTAACGGCATCAGGGCTGCCTACAAGGGACTTTACAATATATTCAATGAATTGCTGGTCGATACTACTCATCCGTGGTCTCTCTCCTTTTTCGGTTAGTGCAGTGTATGACTTCAATTATAACACTGGGATTTTGAGTAAATAGTTGTGGTTTTTGCAGTTCTTTGGCTGCCTATTTACAATCGCAAGCAACCAACTATAGCTTTAGGCGTTATTTAGCACAAAGACAATGGGGCTAAAACTACTCAGTTTGTTTATCTGGTGCTTCGACTGGCCCAGGTTCAGTTGCTTCCGCAGGTTTCACCACGGTCTCTTTTTCAGAAGGTTCGGCCGTAGCTACTTCGGATTCGTCGGGCGTTTGTTCCTCTTCCTGCTGGTCTACACTAGCAGGTTCTTCGGGCGGTATTTCTGCCGCAGGCTGCTCTGGTTCTGCAGGCCGATTGCGGCGTAATTTTTCAATATTTTTAATATTACGATTTTGAGGTGTAGCTGGCTGAAACCACTTTGGAAGCTTTACCCCTTCTGCCTTAAGTATTTCAGCTACTCGATCAGTTGGTTGGGCACCATTTTTTAGATAAACTGCGGCTTTTTCGGTGTCCACATTAGCTTTTTTTGTATGGGGGTCGTAACTACCCAGAAATGCCGAAACTCTTCCGCTTTTGGGGCTAAAACGCTTGTCCTGAACAATGAGTCTGAATTGAGCATGTCCCTTTCGGCCAGTACGCTGCATGCGAATAGCTAACATAAAACTACAGTAACTTACTCCTTGTTATAGTTCAGTATTAAAAACTTACATTTTATTTTACAGATAATCACCCCTGTTGTCAATCAGGCTTGCCAGCATACACTTTCAATGCCTCATTGGCGGCTGCAACTTGAGCGGACTGCTTACTGGGCCCAGTGCCTTTACCCAAAAGCTTATCTTCAACAAAAACCCCTACTATAAAAGTTTTATCGTGATCAGGCCCATCTTCATTTAGCACTTTATAAAAAGGAGTAAAGCCATCTGAGCTCTGAACTTTTTCCTGTAAGCGTGATTTTGGGTCCATCCAAGAACCGGTGTGCAAAATATCATCAAAAGTTGGTAACAAGCTGTCTTGAATAAAGTTCTTGGCAGCATCATAGCCCTTTTCTAAGTATAGAGCGCCTATGACAGCTTCATAGCAATTGGCTAAAATCTGCTGCCTGGCTCTTTCTGAACCGCGTTTTTCGCCGCGACTAAGCCGGAGAAGATGCTCGAACCCGCTACGGTCAGCTGCCGCACTAATACTCTCAGTTCGCACTAATGCGCTTCGCCAATTAGTCAGAATTCCTTCAGGGTCAGGATAATTCTTATATAGATGTTCAGTAACTACCAGTTCTAACACTGCATCACCTAAAAACTCCAACCTCTCATTATGCTCACCGGCAGTCTTTTTGTGCTCGTTCAGATATGAGCGGTGTGTAAAAGCGGTGACTAGTAGGTTAATGTTCTCAAAGCCGCCAAACTGTTCATTTGCATATGCTTGATAAATACTTGTATCCATATAAATTACTTTCCGTTACTCCGAATTTTTTTAAGAGCAAGTAAGATTAGCTTGCCAATATCGTCATATTCGATCTTATCAAGTGCCTCGTTGGCCGGTAGCCAACCCAAGTTAGTCATCCATTCTTCTGACTTGACTTCGTCTGATTTTCCCATGGCTTTTACTAAATAAATCTCGGTTGTCATCAGCACCAGGCTGTTAGCACGCCGATAGCGAAAGTTAATTTTGCCCAACCAGTCTTTTACCTCCATTTCCTGCAAACCAGTCTCTTCTCGTATCTCTCGCTCGGCTGTCTGGCGGGCAGTCTCGCCCTCTTCAATATGCCCCTTAGGAATAGTCCAGCGATTTTTGGCATCTCGAATCAGTAAAATTTCGACTCCAGTTTTGTTTTTTGATGAATAGCGATAAACAATCCCCCCGGCAGTCGGCTCACGGACAACCTCGTTTATGGCGGGCCTGTG
Organism: uncultured Candidatus Saccharibacteria bacterium; assembly: GCA_964448925.1. Lineage (GTDB taxonomy): Bacteria > Patescibacteriota > Saccharimonadia > Saccharimonadales > UBA10212 > JAYTJL01. Next base: position 4,743 of record CAYUXQ010000018.1, read on the forward strand.
CTTGCGGGCAAATTTTTTAAAACCGGCAATAGGTTTTGGTCGCTTCATTTAGTAATACTCACTCCTTTGACCCAGGTTTGGGAGATTTTTTTGTCTTGTCAGTGCCCTCAGAATTCCGTAGTACTGTCCCTAGAACACCGTTTACAAACTTAGACGAGTTATCGCCCCCAAAAGCTTTGGCCAGCTCAACCGCCTCATTTATTGCTACCTTAGGTGGAGCCTGATCCTGAAAAAGCAGTTCACAAGTACCGATCCTCAATACTATACGGTCCACACGAGCAATCTGTTCTATCGGCCATTCAGGTGCAATCGGTCGAATAATATCATCTATTTTTTTTTGGTTGCGCTTAACATGCTTAACCAAGTCGACAATAAACTCTTTGTCGTCTATCTGCTCGCTGTACCGATCAATGTTGCGACTTAAAACTTCATCGAGATCAAATGACTTATCCCCACACTCTAGCCTAAAATCCTGCTCATACAAAGTTTGGAGCGCTACGATTCTGCCAAGGTGCCTGTTAGAAGCCATTATTGCTTGCCTCTTTTTTGAGGTGAAGCCTCTGTGCACAAAGGCGAAGAAGTCGCCCTCGAGACAAAACTAATCTTGATGTACATTGAGGGACAAAATAATTTCTGCTGTCCAATTCCTGGGGTTGTAGCCCAAAAGCAAGTTGCTGGATAGTTTCTCAAAGCCATGTTGTTAAGCGTCCTACTCCTAGTATAGCCTAGTTTACTTTTTCGGCTGTTTTGGGTTTGCTCTTTGCGCCCGTCTCACTTTTTACAGTAACAACCTTAACTGGGCTGGTGGCATTTACTCGGCGAGCGAGTTCTAGCCGCAGGTGGCTGCGCCTTAGACCGGTTCGTCTGGGACTAGTACGCTTTTTTGGTTTTCCCATGATTTTAAAGTAGCTCTTTCTAGCTCTTAAACTTACTGTTAGTTAACGACTTAGGTGTTATTTTAGCTTAAAATAGCTAGATTTTCAAGTCATCAATCTGTTACCAAACTGACCAAACGGTTCTTTACATAAATAGCTTTTTTTATTTGCTTGCCTTCAATTTTCGGCGCAATTTTTTCGTTTGATTTGGCGGCATTTATGGCTTCTTCCTCGCTGATTTCGGCAGGAACGCTAATTTCGGCTCGAATTTTTCCGTTTACTTGAACGGCTAGGGTGATGTCTGTTTGGGCTAGATACTTTTCATCATAACTCGGCCAGCTGCCTCGGTGAATGGTCGCAGAATTACCCAGCTCATGCCACAACTCTTCGCTTATGTAAGGTGCGAAGGGTGCCACACAGGCTATAAGGCTTTCGAGTGCGTTTTTCCATGCATCGCTTTTACCAAAGTTGTTTTTTTTAAGCTTATAAAGCTCGTTTGTGCATTCCATCATGGCGGCAATTGCAGTGTTATAGCGGTTTGCATCCAGATCATCTGTGACTTTCTTTATCATTTTGTGTACCGGTCTGAGGACATCAAAGGTAGTCTCTTCGTCCAGTGAAATTTCTTCTGCCTCCAAGTATTCCTGCACTAAAGTCCACAGCCGTGCCAGGAAGCGGTATGTTCCCGGTACCCCTTGAGGGTCCCACCGTACCCACTGTTCTAGCGGAGCGGCAAACATTAAATAGGTTCTCAGGGCGTCTGCGCCATAACCACTGTTTATTATTTCTAGCGGGTCGACACCGTTGCCTTTACTCTTGCTAAACATTTTGCCGTCGTGAGCTGTTACCTTGCCATTGAATAAAAAATGCTTGAAAGGCTCGGGTTCGTTAACCAGTCCAATTTGTTTAAAAAAATGACCAAAAAACCTCGCATATAGCAGATGAGCAGTGGCATGATCGGCACCGTTATAAAAATCTACTGGTTCCCATTTTTGGACTTTTGTTTGTTCGAAAATTTTCTCTTGGTTGCGCGGGTCGAAATAACGATACATGTACCAGCTACTGTCTACATAAGTATCCATGGTGTCGGTTTCTCGCTCGGCCGGCCCGCCGCATTTAGGACAACTGACATTCAACCAATCCTTAGCTCGAGCTAAAGCACTGCGGCCATCGCCGGAAGGTTCGTAGTCACTTAGCTCCGGCAGAATTACCGGCAGGTCATCTTCGGGCACCAAAACAGGACCGCACTCTGGACAATGGACTACAGGAATCGGTGCACCCCAATATCGCTGGCGGCTAACACTCCAGTCGCGCAAGCTGTAGTTGGTCTGTTCCCTGCCTAGTTCGGCGGTAATTTTTTCCCGTGCTTCCGAACTATCTATGCCATCATAGCTCCCGGAGTTTATTAACTTACCCTCGCCTATATAAAAACCATTGTGGTTTTCTGGTTTTTGAATAACTTCTACTGCCGGTAAATTGAATTTCAATGCAAACTGGCTGTCGCGTTCGTCGTGAGCAGGCACTGCCATAATGGCTCCTGTGCCATAACCCATTAATACATAGTCGGCTACCCAGATGGGTATTTTTTGATTGTTAGCTGGATTTATAGCATAAGCACCGCTAAAAACGCCGGTTTTGTCTTTTTCTCCTTCCTTTCGTTCTAATTCAGTCTTTCGGGCTGCCCCACCAATATATTTAGCCACTTCTTCAGAAATAATAAATGTGCTTGATTCGAGTATCGGGTGCTCGGGCGCGATTACCAAAAAAGTGGCGCCAAAAATTGTATCTGGCCTAGTCGTAAAAACTTCGATTTTTTCGTTAGAATTTTCCATCGAAAACGCAATTTGCGCCCCACTACTTTTGCCTATCCAGTTTCTTTGGGCTTGCTTAACGCTTTCAGACCAGTCTAGTTCGTCAGTTGCTTGTAACAGCTGTTCGGCGTAATCGGTAATCTTAAAAAACCATTGTTTTATTTCTTTCTGCTCGGCTGGCGGATCTTCTGGTCCGTCGTGCCGCCAACACTTGCCGTCTATCACTTGTTCGTTGGCCAACACGGTTTTGTCAACCGGACACCACCACTGTAACCGAGACGCCTGGTAGACCAAACCGTGCTTGTGCATTTGCAAAAATATCCACTGAGTCCATTTGTAATATTCAGGCTCGTGGGTGGCAATTTCTTTTTCCCAATCATTGCTCCAGCCCATGGCTTTGTACTGTTTGTGATACATGGGGATTATCTGCGCCATGCTTTCTTGTGGTGAAACACCGGTTTTGATGGCATAGTTTTCGGCAGGTAGGCCAAAAGAATCCCAGCCCACGGGGTGGTAGCTCTCAAAGCCTTGCTGTCGTTTAAACCGGGCTTTCACATCGCTGATGGTGTAGTTCATGGCATGACCGATGTGAATACCAGCTCCGCTCGGGTAGTTGAACATACTCATGGCAACATACTTTTGTTTACTGGTTGCTAAATCAGTCGTATACACACCCGTTTCATCCCAAATTTTTTGCCATTTGGGCTCAATTTCCTGCGGGTTATAGCGTTTCATTTAACTTAATTGTAACAGAGATGGGCCTAGAGATAAGTAAGCCAATGGGCAAACTTTTCGTTTTGGCCGTGGAGCACTTGGTTGTGTAGTTGTTTGATTTTTTCGGTAATAGGACCGGTTTGACCATTGGCGATTTGGCGGGCATCAACTTCCGTTACAGGAGCAATGTAGGCTGATGTTCCGCAGGCAAAAGCTTCGTCGGCTATATAAAGCTCGGTTAAGTCCACGACACGTTCGGCCACTTTAATACCTTCAGATTCAGCTATTTCTATGACACTTCGGCGATTAATACCTTCTAGCAGATCCGAGGTGGAATCTGGTGTTATCAACTTTCCCTCGCGGACAATAAAAATATTGGCTGCTGATAGTTCACAAACGTGTCCCTGTCCATCTAGAAAAATGCAGTCATCGTAACCGCTGTCTATGGCATCTTGCTTCGCCAGCACCGAATTTACATAGGCGCCGTTCACCTTTGCCCTAGATGGTATGGCATAGTCTGGAATCCGACGCCAAACGCTGGTTTTTAGTCTGGCCCCATCCTGTGGGACAATCGGCAGAGCCTCATAAATAAACATACTGAGACTATTTTTTAGCCCACGAGAACGAGTACCAGGGACTTGTTCATCAACGTGCACCGAAACTCGCACAAAAACGTCCTCTGAGACTTGATTCTCGCTGGCTAATTGCTTTACGGCGTCCAAAAACCGCTCAAAGCTCCAATTTTTCTCAAAATCATCCATTCCGATGATGCGGGCAGAGTCTAATAGTCGTTTGAGGTGGTCTGGTAGCCTAAAAGCCGCAAGTTTTCCATCCTGCGCTAAACAAATCGGGAAAACAGTATAAACACTCAACCCATAAAGTACTGCCGAACTTGTAACGGCCAACTTGGCCTCGCCTGAATCAACTAATTTATCTTCAAAAAATATCCTTGGATATATCTTAGCCATATACTTATTCTAACCCGTAGTCTCGTTTTACCATTCCTACAAACTTTCTCACCAAGTCCGGCATAGGCAGTTCGGCATGCAAGGCAGATTTAGGAAAGAGGCTCTGGTCCGTCAAACCCGGAATAGTATTAATGTCAAAAATCTTTATTTCCCCTTTGGGTGTAACAATTAAATCCGATCTTGAAAAGTGGCGACAGCCAAGTAATTTGTGAGCCTCAAGACCAACTTTTTGAGCTTTCTTTTGTAGCTCAACCGATACTGTCCGGGGCGGGCAATTTTCTAGTGTTTTGCCGTTATATTTATTTTCATAGTCAAATTCCATACCATCCGGAGGTATAATCTCTATTACTGGTAAAGCTTCCTTGTCTAGTATAGAAACAGTTACCTCTACCCCCTCTACTAATTCTTCTAAAATTGCTGGGGATTCCATTTTGAAAATTTTTGTAACTTCTTCCCTGTCTATTTTTTTAGGTGTCCTTGCCATAAGAACTCCGTTGCTGGACCCGCCGTGAATTATCTTTAGAACATATGGTTTTTGTGTAAGATGGTTATCCGCAAAATCATCAGCAACTACTAATTCCCCTTCCGGTACTTGCAACCCCTTGTTTTTTAGTTGCTGAAGCGTGTCCCATTTATTCCAGCAAAGTTCCGAGACTTTCTGGCTACTCCCCAGAAATGGTAGTCGGCGTTTTTCTAATTCAGCCTGCAGAGTACCATCTTCCCCGCCTTCCCCATGCAGGATTGGGAAAACAATTGTGGTTTTTGGTAAATCGTCTAAAAACTCTAGACCATCTTTAGGGTCAGCTTCTTTTACCTCAAAACCAGCTTTGCGGGCCGCTTCTGCGACTGATTTGGCAGAACGAAGCGAAACTTCGCGTTCTGGAGATGTTCCGCCGCCCAAAACCAAGATGTTCATTTATTAAATGTTTTTTCTTTTATTTTTAACCAATGTGGCGACTGGCGAACTAGTTTTGAGGCATCTTTGGGGTTTTGTAAGATTTTTTTCACTGTTTCTTCCGCGAACACTTTGTTCTGCGATCCCTTTATCAGCACAAGGCTTTTGGGCTTTATTACCGAACTCAGATAATCTCCGGCTACATAGGGGCTGTCAAAGCTTTGCACCTTACAGCCGCTAGCCTCGGCAGCAAGTGCCAAAAACTGGTTAGCTTGCGGACCAATGGTAATAACCAAATCAAGTTCTTTTGAATCACAGTATTTGCCAATTTCAGTGTGTGCTTCTTGCGAATAGCTGCCTAGTTCGTTCATGTTGCCAAGCACGGCTATTTTGTACGGAGCTTTTATTCTGTAAAGGGTATCTAGCGCTGCCTTAGTCGCATCTGGGCTAGCGTTGTATGTATCGTCAATTATCGTGGAATTGTTTATCCCAGCCAATTTTTGCATTCTGCCGCTAACTGGTTTGATTTTTGCTAAGCCTTTTTTTATTTGACCTGCACTTAAACCAAGTAAATCAGCTACCGATATTGCTGCCAAGACGGAATAAAGTTGCGGCTCTGACACAGCCTCGTGCCTGGCAGACAATAGGTTTTGGCCGGATTTACTAACATCGAAACTACAATGCTCACCTGAGAACTTGATTTTGCCCAAACTATAGTCGTTTGGGCTTTTTAAGCTATAGTAGCTTAACGGTGCGACTATTTCCTTTAGATACTCTTGCTTGACTAGGTCCTTGTTTATTAACAATTGTTTACTTAGGCTAGCCAGTTCGAGTTCTTCTTTGGCAACGGCTTGCATGTTGTCAAAAAACTGCATATGTTCGGGGCTAATCGAAGTCAGGACACCAATGTCGACACCTAAATATTTTGAAAACTGGGCCAGCTGCCCTGGCCCGTCTGTTCCCAGTTCTACAACTACTGTGTCGTGGGCAAACGGTTGGCGCAATGTCAATTCGTTTTGCCAAAAAATTTTTAACCAGGAAAAGGGATTATATAGGCCTGGTAGCGTTTTATTAAAAAAGATTAGCGGCACACTAACTAGGTCGTTATAGTTTCCGTTTTGATAACGAACTCTCAAACCGCCGCTTAAGACATGGGCGATTGCTAGCTTGGTGCTGGTCTTACCAATACTGCCAGCAACAGCAATTACTTTAAAGTCGTTTTTTGATTTTAGGCGCTTGACTTGCCAGCCTAATATGACGGCTACAATTTTTTTTGCGGCTGATTTCACAGGCTTAATTATACCCGAATTTTATGGGGTAGCAGACTGGATGGCATTTTGTAAGTCCTGCAAACTGGCAGTTTTTTGTGGCGGTTTTACTGTGTCGACTATGCCATAGCCTGAGTACTTTTCCTCCGAACTACCACTACTTGAATTTTTTATAGAAATAAGCTGACGAGATGGCGCGTCTATCACTATTTGCAGCTCGACAGCGGTAGACTTGTCGTAAGCAGAGGGTTTGATTTGACCTGCACCAGGTAGACCAAGTAGCAGCCCATATTTTTGGGCGGCCTCTGCAAAAGCTTCCATGTTTAATTTAACATTATAGGTGTAAGCCCTGCGTCCGTTTTCTGCTGTACGCTTTACAAAGTGCGGTTGGTAAGCTTTGGAAAGGCTCGCAAGAATAGGCTCCCTTTGGGGTAGGGGTAGGTTGCCAAACAATAAATAGCCAAAAAGGGAGTTCTTTAGTTGCTGTGGCTGGTGGCTAGACGAAGTAGCATTAATCCACAAAGGATAAACAGCCGAATAGTCGATTTTTTTGCCGTTTTGAAGGGTTCGTTCAATCTGGCTATAGCGCTGGTAGTCGTTTGACTTGGTACCGATGGTTTCAACCGTCAGTTTTGACGCTGGAGTTGCTGTGTTGTCGGTTATTTTTTTTAGTGAATGAGCTTTTAAGGTCGGATTAAATGAAAGTCGGTTAAATGTATCGATTGTCACGCCTGCCTGGTCTTGTGTTGTTAGCTTAACTACCCCATTGGTCGTTAATGCATTGTCAACAGCGCCCCAAAAAGTTCGGTTTGGTTCCATATAGAAAACCTGGAACCAATAAATTGCCAGCCCAACGACAAACATTAAGACCAAATATCCTAAAACGAATATTTTATATACTGGTTTTATAGCCCCCCAATTTTCTTGCAAACTCGTTTTGCTTGGCATCTTAAAGTTTATTCTAGCATTTTCAGCTCAGTCGGAGTTAGGTTGCGCCACTCACCTGGCTCTAAACCGGACAGATTTATCCCACCATACACGGATCTGTGCAATTTGATTACCGGCAAACCAACTGCCGCCAACATGCGTTTAACCTGATGGTTCCTGCCTTCATGGATAGTAATCTCTATTTTATTCTCAGAAAGTAGGCGGACTTTAGCCGGCGCACTAATCCCGTCATCAAGTTTTACACCTTTTCTTAACCTTATTAACTTCGTCTCAGTCGCCACTCCTTTCACTTCGGCTTCATAAACTTTATCTACCCCAAAGCTAGGATGCATCAGCCTGTGGGCTAATTGGCCATCGTTAGTCATTAGTAGCGCTCCAGTAGTGTCATAGTCCAGCCTACCTATCGGCACAATTCTTTCCGGAATACTTAACAAGTCAAGTATTTTTGGCCTGGCTTGCGGATCATTTAGCGTGGTTATGTAGCCGGCTGGTTTATATAGGAGTATGTAGTGCTTTTTTTGGGTGAAGATGAGTCTGCCGTTTAACTTGACTATGTCCTTTTCAGAAACATCGGTATTTAACTGACCGGTTTGGCCATTTACTTCTACCCGGCCAGATTTGATTAACTCGTCGGCTTTGCGCCGAGAAGCCACCCCGGCCGCCGCCAAAAACGCATTAAGCCTCATTCAGAAAATCTTGCCATTGATCCTCGGGTAGCTTGGTCGCAGCCCATTCTTCATCGGTTAAGGGGTGCGAAGGGGTTTCCACAGCCGCTACATAAGTAATCTGGGTTGGTCTGCACCCCACAGTACGAGCAAGTGCTTGGATTAGATCATTTACATTATGAGGCGCTTGTTCGGGCCTTAATGTGCCAAATCTTTCTGCGAGTAACTTATAGTGTACAGATAGCTGATCTTCTGTTGCATCTTCTAGATCTTCGTCTGTCAGAACACGCGTATCCCTACCTTCGTTCATTTATAAATATTCTAATGGACCACAAGGAATGTCAATAAATTTGGTGGTGTTTGTTTGAAAAAGTCAAAACCCATTTTGCGGAAAACCCCCATTGAGGAAGCCATCCCGGCCGTCGCCAAAAAAACATTAAGCCTCATTATTTGAACGCCAGATATAGGAATAAGCATCCCAGAATAAAGAAGATAACCATGCCGATATGGTTATTGAGTGGCGTATCTGGAATAAATTTCGGATGAGCAAAAGTTGTATACCAATTTTTCACACCTCTTGCCTGCAATAAATCTCTAATTAGGTGTTGGAAACAAAAGACAGCCAAAACTATAAAAACTATTTGCTTCATGAATACTTTGGTGGAGCTAAGGAGACTCGAACTCCTGACCTCTTGTATGCCATACAAGCGCTCTAGCCAACTGAGCTATAGCCCCGCGTTATAACTTTCGCACTTTGTCTCGCTTTGTTCTTTTTTCTAAAAGTTTCGACCTTATGCGATGCATCAAAACAGATGTAATTCTAGCAAAAACTGCTTACTTCAGCAACGCAGGGTGAATAAAATATTTAGCTGGCTCTCTACCATCTCGTAGCTTCGGTCCGTGCTTAATAGGCACTTTATCGTGTGAGGAGTTGCTTACATAGGTTGTGTTGTTCAAAAAAAACCCTGTATGCTTCAGCATGCCCTCTCCTGGCGGCCATAAAACCACGCAGCCGGGTGTTAGTTTGTTTGCTTCTCTCCAACCAGCTTCCTGCATTTTCTCCAGAGTTGTTGCC
>CAYUXQ010000019.1:0-10556 GCA_964448925.1 uncultured Candidatus Saccharibacteria bacterium
TACCGGAACTACAATAGTTACTTTTCTAATGGTATTTTTAATTCAAAATACTCAAAACCGTGACTCCAAGGCTATGCACCTAAAGCTAGATGAACTAATCAGGTCACACAGTGCGGCTCGATCTAATTTTGTTAGCCTGGAAGATATATCAGACGCCGAACTTATAGAAATAGCCAACGAATTCAAAAAGCTTCATGAGCAAACAACCCAAACCCCAGCCATGCACAAACTACACGAAAAGATCGAAGCCGAAAAAACTAAGCGTCTGAGCCTCAAGGAAGCTACTATACAAGCAGTAAACGCTGTCAAAGCCCCCTTTAACCGAACTCCGTCCGGAAAATAAAGCTCTAAAATATTGTCTAAGTGTAGCGGTCGATTTGATTCGCTCGATTTATTTATAGATACCTTTTCATTTTTTAATAACTCTCATTTACCTTTACTACTTTTTTCGTTTTGCTCAGTAACAAACGGTTTCTGGGGATTTACTTTTAAGAAACGGTCTCTCAGCCGGAGTTCTAGGCTAACAACTCGAGTTTATTCTCGTGTGCAAGGGTGGACCATTCGGATGACGCTTGGTGCACATCTTGGCTTACTTTTTAGATTTTGCTCAAAGTCTTTTTAGTGCAATAAACAATTGCTTCTTTGCCGTCATTTGGGTTCGCCCCAGACCCGACCCTATAAGTACGGCTCTTATCTTAGTCACCACTGTGGATACAGGAATCCAATATGGTAAAAGACAGGTGAAATTATGATTGCTAACGAAAGACTTGCAGACCATGTGCTTGTTAGGTTAGTCTAAAATTATGAATGAAAAAAATACAACAGCAAACTCAGAAGACAGTCAATCAAAAGATGTTTTACCGGTAACTACCTCCCCGGTTGCAAAGCATAAACCTAAAGCTAAGAGTCTATTACAAAATAAGAAATTCATCATCATTTCGTTGATAGTAGTATTAATTGTTGCTGGAGGTGCAGTTTATGCATTAACCCGTCCAAAAAATAAACAATACCCAAGCACACAACCTACAGGGCAGTCATTCATGAAACCAAAGCAGTCTTCTTTTGAGCAAAACCCAATCAGCTGTCAGCCTTATGACGAAAATCAGTGGTATAGAACCGATAGCACATTCGTGGTAGATCCAAAAGCTCCGGACACAATGTATGTAAATGTTGAGTGGAAGGGATTTTATAAATCTATCGACGGCGGTAAAAATTGGACCAAAAAGGTTAAAGGAATAGTTACTGACAGTAAAGACAAAACGACCGGCGAAAATTGCTACACCGAATACCCAGTTGCAGTTATTGATCCAACAAATAGTAACAGATTGCTCCTTGCTACTTCTGGAGGCGGTGGAGGAACTATCAATGATATAAACATGCACGGCGGTGGGGTTTATGAATCTACCGATGGTGCTGAAAGCTGGCATCAAACAATCAATACAACCATGAATGGCTATGTAACTCACGCGCTTGTATTGGACCCCAATAAGCCTCAAACTTTTTATTACGGTACGGCGGCATCGCCAGCCTCATATCGCGAGGCAGACCCTGATAAGATCTGGGTTACCAAAGGTGTAATTTATAAAACTTCAGACAATGGCAAGAATTGGGAAGAATTACCAACTGGGATAATTAAAAATCTTAGATTAGTATTTATTGCGATTGATCCGAAAGACTCTAACAAGCTAACTGCTTCTGGTGTCGTCATGACTCACGCCCAGGAGGGTCCTAATGGTATAAGTAAGGAGCAAATTGGAGTAATACAAAGCCTAGACGGCGGTAAGTCTTGGAAACGAATAGACGATCTACCAGAAGGATATCAGGCGACATTGATGGCGGCAGCTTCTACTAATAATGGCAATAACTTGTTTAATATAGCGGCTGTTGTTGGCGGCCAACAACAGCCAAAAAGCTTCTACACGACAGATGGAGGTCATCACTGGAAGCAGTCATCAAATAATCTTGACTACATTACATATGATCCTAACGACAAGAGTGGCAATACTATAATTGGATATGCATGGCAATGCACAGGCGGACCTTGCGTAAAACAGCTATATAGAAGTGTTGATGCAGGTGCAACTTGGAGTCCTTTTGGCACACTGCCCACAGAGATTAAGAATTTGCAAGATCAGAAAACAATGATAAACAAAATTGTTTTCCACCCGGCCGACAAAAACACTATCTTTATGACCGGTGCGAACGGTTATGTCTGGAAAACGACCGATGGCGGGCAGTCTTGGAAAACATTACTCAGCGTAGATAGGCTTAAGTAGAAGTATTTTTTTAGGAAATTCGACTCTTTGTGTTATCTATCTCTCCTGTTGTTCGATTGGTCTAGGTTATTGTTCTGAGCCTTGCTGTATGTGTATTCGTGGGTCTGTCCAGCCGTTAATCGTTACGGTTGTTTCGCTGTTTTGTGGCTGTGAGGAGAATTGTTCGCCGTTGCAAGTAAATGGATGTGCATCACGATATTCTTTTGAGATAATCAAATCACTACGGTCTTTGATGCCTAGCGCCTGATAAGAGGCAAATAAATCGTCTGGCATAACATCAAAGTATGACACATAACGACCATTTATCTGGCCTGCTTGTACAGCAATATCGGTTGAGCTAAGGCGGCTGATGTCGCCGATATGTTGTCCGGCTGCGACATGGCTACCACTCTTGATTCCGTCCACTGGGTAGACATGGAATATTCGTATGCTATAGCCTTTTTCTTTGTCCGGTGTGATGAAAACTTGTTTTCCTACCGGGAAATGCTCGGACTTTATGCCCGTAATTTTACCGTCAACTGGGGCGTAAATTGCCACTGCTGTGTCTGTTGTAGGCGCAGGCGGTAGTTGTTTGCCTTGGTCTTGTGGTTGGCTGGATAGGGTCTGCATGTCTTTGTCAGAAAAAGCTGGAGTAAAATAGTGCTTCATACTACGACAAGTCTCGCCGCCGTTCGAAAAATCATGCCCTTCGCCCGAGCGGAATTTCGATATCGATCCGATTTTTGCAAGGTCTACGAAATCATGCTGGACAAACTTTGCTGGATTATCGGCATCGGCTGGTGCGAAAACACCTCGCTGCCAAGCCACCGTTCCTACACCACCTAGCACTAATACTATAAAAACGATAGTTGTTATGATTATCTTTTTCTTCATCTGTAAATCCAACCTTGATTAAAAAATGCTTAAGCATGATTATATCACGCATGGAACCTGGAATCTGACTCTATCATCTGTTAGTTTGTGTAATTCAAGAATGTAAGAAGTCTGGTTCAGCACCGCTGAGCCACTGTTGTTTTACTAACTAAAACTGGTTCACATCTAACACCTTGGCTAATCGAAACAGAAATAACCACCAACTTGTGATTATCCCTTTGGCTGGGGAGGAGGGACTCGAACCCCCGAATGCCGGGACCAAAACCCGGTGCCTTACCACTTGGCCACTCCCCAACAGACCTGCCTATTTTATACCTCTTATAGCTTGATTGTCTACCGATGTTTTACAGATACACTTGTCTTTGGGTATAATTGCCAAAATATGGCAACTCATCGCCCACAGGTTCAGTCTGACTACATACATCGTCTTAATGTCAACGGTTTGAGTGGTCGCATGCTCAGAATGCCTCCGACTAAAAGAAAGCGGCGTGAAATACTGCTAATTTACGGTCATCATTCCAGCCTTGAGCGTGTCTACAACATATGTGAATACCTACGATCTTACGGTTTTATAACAGTGCCGGACCTACCTGGTTTTGGTGGCATGGATTCATTTTTTACAATCAGTAAAAAGCCAACGATTGATAACTTAGCAGATTACTTAGCATCTTTCATAAAGCTTCGTTATAAAAACCGCCGCTTAAGTATAGTTGGCATTAGTTTTGGAACAGTTATCGTCACTCGGACGCTTCAAAAATACCCCGAGATCGCAAAAAAGGTTGACATTGTGGTCAGCATGGCCGGCTTCGTTCATGCCGATGATTTTAAATGGAAAAAACGCAACTTTTACTTTCTGATGGCTAGCGCTAAACTAATGCGTACTCGCCCAGCTTCAGCTTTCGCCCGACTCACGCTAAAAGCACCTATTATTCGCGGTGGGTATCGGCTTATTGAGAACAAACACGAAAAGCTCCGTGATGCTTCGGAACCACAAAGAAAAGAACGAATTGATTTCGAAGTCGAGCTATGGCAACAAAATGATTTTCGAACTTATGCATACACAGGAGTTGAGATGCTAAAACTTGACCTCACAAAGCAACATGTCGATTTGCCTATCTACCATATTGCAGTTGACGATGATAGATACTTTGACCATTTAAAGGTTGAAGAGCACTTATGCTTAATATTTTCTAGTTGTGAAATACTTCACCCGAAGGGCCGCTTCCATGGTCCCACGGTAATTCCTGGCTTAGAAGAGATAGCTCACTTTATACCTGCTAAAATTCGTCGTTTATTAAACCAAAACAGCTAGTTTTTAGGCTATAATGCTTGCTATGAAGATAGGGCTGGTCTGTCCATATAACATGTTTGAACATCAAGGGGGCGTCCAACAGTTAGTTGCCCACTTAGCAGAAGGTCTCATAAAAAAAGGCCACCAGGTAAAAGTCATAACCCCTCGTCCGGCAAAATATAATGATAACGCTCCCAAAGACTATATACTTCTCGGTACTTCTCGCCGAATTAGTGCCGGCATGGCAACAAGTGGTGATGTTACTTATGATCTGGACCCTACTGATGTGAAAAACCTGTTGGATACTGAAAAGTTCGATGTGATCAACTTTCACGAACCATGGGCGCCAATGTTAGCAAGGCAAATTCTGTTAAAATCAACCGCTGCTCATGTGGGTACATTTCATGCTAATCTCAATGACTCAGCCGCCGGTAGGTCTTTTGTAAATGTTTTTCTACCATACGGACGCGGTATTGGTGATAAAATGCACGTTTTGACCGCTGTGTCGGATGCCTCAGCTGCTGTTTTAAAAAATAAAGGCGCCGGTCTTGAAAAAGTACGCAATATCCGCTATATCCCTAATGGTATCGACACCAAACTATACAAAGTTCCAAAAAAACGGGTTGCCTTAAGTGGTAAAGGCACCAAATCAATCCTTTATGTTGGCCGGTTAGAGCGTCGAAAAGGCGTTGAACTACTTATTAAAGCTTTTGCTGTCCTTCAAAGAGAAATGCCTGAAGTGCATCTAATCATAGCCGGTGAAGGCAACCGCCGGACCTATCTGGAGCAATTAACACACACACTAAAACTTGAGCATGTACAGTTCGTCGGGTATGTTAGCGACGAACACAAGCGCTACTTAATGGGGAATGCCGATCTGCTTTGCAGCCCTGCAATGTTCGGAGAAAGCTTTGGAATAGTCCTTGTCGAGGGAATGGCTATGGGTACTCCAACTATCGGAGGCAACAATAATGGCTATGCTAGCGTTCTTTGCGGCCATGGTCGCCTGGGACTAGTTGACGCTGAAGCAAGTTTGGATTTTGCCAACAGAATGGCAATTTTTCTATCCGACCAAGCGATTCGAAAAATTTGGCGAGAATGGGCTTCTAGCGAGGTAAAAAAATACGATTACAACAGAGTTGTAGAGCAGTATGAACTTGCCTATAGAGGAGCGGTCGCCCTTGCTGGTGCCGAGAATAAAACTACCAAAGAAAACAGAGGAACAAACAGATTTGCAAAAATTAGCAATCGGCTTTCTGTTCGACGACACGCTTGATAGTACTGCTGGTGTTGCGCAATATGTCAAAACTCTTGGCGCTTGGTTGAGTTTCCAGGGCCATGATGTCAGCTATATCGTAGGTGAAACAAAACTAGAAAAATGGGCTGGTAGTAAGATTTATAGTTTGTCCAAAAACATTCCAGTTTCGTTTAATGGCAACCGCTTGAGTATCCCTCTGCCAATATCTAGGAAGAAAATAACTGACTTGTTGAGCGAAAATCGTTTCGATGTGCTTCATGTTCAAGTTCCGTACTCGCCTTTCATGTCAGCCAGGGTGATTAAACGAGCATCTTCAACTACCGCCGTAGTAGGCACTTTCCATATATTGCCAGCAGGAAGACTAGCTAGAATCGGCACAAGACTGCTTGGGCTTTTATACTTTAGAAATCTTAGCCGGATTGACCAAATGATAAGCGTCTCATCACCAGCGTCAGAATTTGCAAGATTAACTCTTGGTCTTAGAAGTGTCGTTTTACCGAATGTAATCGACTTAAAAAGCTTTAGAGTTGCACCTCGCCAACGAAATCGACCCGGTACAATTGTTTTTCTAGGAAGACTCGTCCCCCGTAAGGGAGCCAAAGAACTATTACAGGCTTTTCAGCTGCTTGCCAGCTGGCAGCCGAACGCCAAATTGGTGGTTGCAGGTGATGGTCCAGAGAAAGCTTCGCTAAAGAGATTTGTCAGTCGAGCCGGACTTTCTGCGAAGGTGGATTTTAGGGGACACATTGAAGAAGCCGATAAACCCAGCCTACTAGCTACTGCGCAAATAGCTTGTTTTCCTGCGCTGCATGGTGAGAGTTTCGGAATAGTCTTGCTAGAAGCTATGGCTTCGGGCTCTGGTATGGTGCTCGGCGGCAACAATCCTGGCTACTCTAGTGTGCTCAGAGAAATTCCAGAGCTACTTGTAGACCCTAGAGACAGGCAAGTGCTTGCTCGTCGGCTACAGCTGTTACTTAACGACAAGCCGCTACAAAGAAAGATAAAATTATGGCAGTCACGAAACATTATTACATATGACATTAATAACATCGGACCAAAAATCGTAGCAACATATCGACAAGCAATTACCAAGCGACTGAAAAAATGTTAGTATAAGCTTTAATGAAGCAAAACAAGATAACAGTTTCTGTCTCAAATCGAACAATGTTACAGACTGTTTTTTGGATAGTTGGCACTTTGGTTGCTTTTCTCTTTATTAGCCGCATTACACACGCATTAACGCTTATTTTTATTTCGTTTTTTCTGGCGCTAGCCCTGAACCCAGTTGTGAAGTGGATGAGTGATAAGTTGAATATTAAAAACCGGATAGCGGCTACGGCCGCAGCGTATCTTACCGTTATCGTAACAATCGGCGTGTTTTTCTTTTTGGTAACTCCGCCTCTTATAAGTCAAGGCCGAGACTTTGTTAGTGATTTGCCCCAAATCGTTGCTGACTTTCAAGCGCAAGACAATTCTATTGGTCGAGCCATTGACCGTTTTGGTCTAGATGAAAAGTTAACAAACGGGGCCAGAGATTTCGCTTCACACTATAGTAATTATGGCTCAACCCTTCTCGATACCGGTAAAAGGGTGGCGGGAGTGTTTGTTTCTGCGTTAGTAATTCTGGCTATGACATTTATGATGCTAGCAGAAGGCCCTAGGTGGCTTGACAGGTTCTTCGAACTCATGCCCAAATCAAAGCGATCGCACCATAGGGCCCTGTCTTATCGGATGTATCGAGCTGTTAGTGGATTTGTGAACGCGCAAGTAATTCTAGCCGTCCTTGCTGGTACTTTTTGCTTGTTTGCTTTAACTATTGCTACTAGTCTACTGAATGTATCGGTAAATGTAGTCGCACTAGCGGGGATAGTGGCTATGCTTGGGTTAATTCCAATGATCGGGCATCCGATTTCATCTGCTGTTGTTATCTTGGTGTGCCTCTCTAACTCTGCCGCATTAGCAATAATAATGTTGATTTACTTTTTGGTTTACTATCAAGTAGAAAATCTGACAGTGCAGCCAATTATTCAATCTAGGCTAAACGAGCTCACTCCCCTTCTTGTCTTTGTAGCCGCCATTATTGGTGTGGAGTTTGCTGGTATCCTGGGTGCATTTGTCGCAATCCCTATAGCCACCTGTGTCAAGATTTTACTCGAGGACCAGCTCGAAAAAAACGGCATCAGACCGACTAAACAGCACGCTTCCAGTTAGTTGTGTTAGGCAGATCATCTAGTTCGATTCCGACTTCGAGCAATTGTTTGCGGATCTCGTCGGCTTCGCTCCAGTTACCACTAGCTCTGGCTGTATTTCTTTTGTTTATCAGTGTTTTTTGTTTGCTAGTTATGTCTGGACTATCCAGCAACCCAAGACCAAGCAATTTTTCTATATTAGATAGCATGTCTTTAAAGTCTTTCGAGTGGACTGGATGAACTCCTTTAGCTTTTTCAATTCTAGCAAAGGTTTCGTCAATTTTTGTAAGCACAGCCGGTGTTGCCAGATCGATCGAAACAATAGACCCAAGCTCAGTTGCTAGTTGGCTAAAAAAATCATCACCAAGAAGTAGGGCATCTGGGTTGAATTGATAACGCAAATCTGCTATAGCTTGGTAAGATCTTAGTCTGGAGCGTGCTGCTGCCAGCCCTTCCCAACTAAAATTTAGCTGAGAGCGGTAATGAGCCTGTAGGTACAGCAGTCTCAAAGCAGCCGGCTTGAAACCTTTCTCGGTAATATCGCTAAGTGTATAGGTGTTGCCCAAGCTTTTGCTCATTTTTTGCCCGTCTACTAGTACAAATTCGTTGTGTAGCCAGTAATTAGCCAGCGGCACACCAAAAGCAGCTTCAGACTGAGCCATTTCATTTGGATGGTGCGTACCTATATGGTCCACGCCGCCAGTGTGTATATCTATAGGCTCTCCTAGTGTGGCATGAATAATAGCCGAGCATTCTAGATGCCAGCCAGGAAAACCCTCACCCCATGGGCTAGTCCAGTGCATGCTGTGATCTGCAAAGTGTCCGGTCATAAAGAACCAAACTGCGAAGTCTCGTGGGTTCTTTTTGCCCAAGTCTGTGACAACTTCAGACCTAGCAGCGGTTTCTTTGTCTGTAAGTTTTTGTCCACTTAGCTTTCCGTAACTCGCCAACTTGTCGACAGAGAAGTATATAGCCTGATTTGTCTGATAAGCAAAACCTTTTGCCATCAATAGTTCTATAATTTCAATCTGTGAGTCAATAAAATCTGTGGCTCTGGCGTAGCTGTCGGTTTTACCATTGTATCCATTGGGTGGTTGGACATTTAGGTTTTTCATATCATCCTTGAAAGCCTTCGTATAGTAATCCGCCACCTCCCAAACCGTCTTACCGCTCTGTTTGGCGCCTTTTTCAAGTTTGTCCTCCCCTTCGTCGGCATCAGAAGTCAAATGCCCGACATCAGTAATATTCATAATATGCTTTACGTTGTAGCCATAAAACTCCAGACTTCGCCTGAGGGTGTCATTAAACACAGCATTGCGCAGATTGCCTATGTGATAATAGCTATATACAGTTGGGCCACAGCTATAAAACTTGACCAAGCCAGGCTCTATTGGGCAAAAAGATTCCAGCTTACGCGTCAGGGTGTTATATAACTTCATCTACTCGGAATGTCTCTAGCAACTGGTTGGTGGTTTTTATTACTTCAGTTTTGATATCTTCGTATACACGGGGACCTTGCAGCTTGAACCCAGCTGCATATGGGTGGCCGCCGCCGCCAAAATGTTCAGCAAGTTTATCGGCCAGTGGGAAACCATGGTTACAACGGATTTTAGCTGTAATTTTACCATCATCATAAAGTTTGAAACAGATAACAACTTGGGTGCCCTTTGCAAGCCGCATGTCTTCGATTACAAGCATAGACGGGTTATAGAGAGGGCTGTATTTTTCTATTTCTTCCCAGGGAATTGTTAGTAAAGCCAAACGGTCATCAAGAACAAACTCAACTCTCTGAAGTAATCTGCCTTTATAGTGTACTAACTCCGGCTGGCGTTTCAATGTTTCGCGCCGGTTATTTTCCAAAGCAGGCAAACTGATGCCTGAATCTACCATTTCGGCGATAATTTCAATGCTGCGGGCAGATGTATCCGAACTCATCAGACCCAAGCTGTCGCTAAGAATAGCGCTTGCCAATAGACTGTTGGTTTCAATGCTCAACTTCCAGCTAAGCTGCCTCGCAAGCTCATAAATGACTTCCCCAGTAGCAACTGCTTTTGGAGCCAGGATTATATCTGCAAAATCAATTGAGGCCTTGGTCTGATGATGGTCAATGACTATGCATGGCTTTGAAGCTACCCATGATTTTGTGCCAGTTTTCTGCAAGTGTTCTAACAAGTCTAGGCTGCTTGTATCAACAATAATAGTCATATCAAACTTGGCCGGAAAATCGCTAACTACTCTGTCCGCACCCGGGATGTAGGATAGATAACTGGGTAGGCTTACTCCACAGTAAAGTAGTGGCTCCTTACCTTGACTGGTTAGAATTTGTTCTAACGCCAGTGTGCTAGCGAGGCTGTCAGCATCAGGATTATCAGCCTGAACAATGACCAATCTATGTGTCTTCGATATGATTTGTTGAACTTTCGCAGCTTCAGGGTAATTCGGCAGTTGCATCTTGTACCCATTGTAACACCGGTCGGTTCGGTCTGGGAAAAACTAGAACGATTGACGGCCCTCTAGTGCTCGAGCTAGCGTAATCTGGTCAGCGTATTCTAGGTCTACTCCCACAGGCAGCCCTCGTGCCAGTCTGGTTGTCTTTACTTTTCGCTTGCCAAGCTGCTGGATAATATAAAGAGCAGTGGTCTCACTTTCTACGCTTGCATTTGTTGCTA
>CAYUXQ010000019.1:10566-13803 GCA_964448925.1 uncultured Candidatus Saccharibacteria bacterium
CCTTGACTTTGTCTTTGTCAACTCGAGCTAGCAATTCCTTAATGTGTAGCTGTTCAGGGCCAACACCATCTATCGGCGAAATGAGACCCCCAAGGATATGGTAGGTGCCTTGGAAACTGCCAATTGACTCCAGGGCGACGATGTCGTAAGGATCACTAACAACCGCTACCACCTGCTTGTCTCTTTTAGGGTCTAAATAAAGTGGACTGGCGCTCTGTTCAGCCTCGATAAGTGCGAAAGTAATCGGACAATAAGCAAGTTTAGACTTTATGCCGCTTAAAGATGAGACCAGCGATTCTATAACCTGCGGTTCTGATTTGAGCAAATAGTAGGCATAACGCTCAGCAGTCCGCACGCCTACTCCGGGCAGATGCCGCAAGGCCTCTATGAGCTCATTTAAAGGTTTTGGAAGTACATCCATTAACTACTTTTGCTTTGAAGCAATCTACATGCCAAGGCTGCTTAGGGCGCCCATCATGGGCTGCATCTTTTCGGCGGCAATTTTTTGACTTTGGGCAATAGACTCCTTGACGGCTTCTTCGAGCCAAAGTTCGAGTTGCCCGATGTCGTCCAGGTCGATCGCCTCAGCATCAATATGAATTTTCTTTATCTTCTGCTCACCGGTAATCTCAACTCTTACAGCGCCTTCGCCAGACTCTACTGATATTATTTCGTTTTGCAGTTCTTTTTGCAGCTTACGGGCTTTCATCAAAAGTTTTGCTTGGTCTATTTTGCTCATTTCTAACTCCCTATAGTCTTAGTATATCTTAACATGCTAGATCCTTTAGCTTGTACAGTGTGTGGCCAAACTTTATGAGCATAATGGACGCTAAAAACTAGCTGCTGCAAGCAGACTGCACTAAGCAACAATATCGCCAGTGTACGCGGGAGTGGATTATAGGGGAATACGCTCCTCCACTCGGTGTATAAGTACCTCATTCCAGCCGAAACAAGAATTATTATTGATGGTACTCCTATTAACAAAACTGCGACTAAGCCGTTGAGACCATAGAGCGCCAAAGCTAGCAACACAAAAGCAACCAACCAATACATTTCGCGTCTGGCTTGACGAACCATTGCAGCAAATCCCAAAATCAAAAAAACAGTTTGGCTTAAGGTAAAGATTGCTGCAGTACCAACTAGAAAGATGCTGCCGTTCTCGGTCCGCAAAAAATAAGAAACTGGTCCCCACGCTAAGTTTTTAAGTATGTCAGACCAGATTGGAAGTGGTTGGGGGAGAAGCAGCCAAGTCTTCAAAAACCCAGGTTCAAAAAAAGCTATAACTAATGGTACCAGTAGGAGAATTAGCACAGTACAAAAGCCGGCTAGCCAAACCTTCGGTAATTTGGCAAACTGTTGTTTGAGATCTTTCCTTACAAAAAAGCCAAGGATCAATATAGCCCATAAACTTCCTGGTGAATACAAGGAGAATGCTAGTAGTAGAATAAGCCCTAGGCAAAATGCGATCTGTTTTTTTGATTGGTGCAGACTAAGCACATAGGCAATCAAAATTAGGGGCGATAATAGCATTATGGCTGATGTTGAACTCCTGGATATTATCAGGAAAAATGGAGTCCCGGCCATAAATAAGGTACCTAAAGAAGCAATAAACCTCCCAAACCAGTTACGGATGACTAGATAGGTCGAAATCAAAAAGAATAAGCCAAAAACAGTAGAGGCAAAACGCATAGAGGCCTGGTTATCCAGGCCTACAGTCATAAATAAATTCTGCAGTAGTTTATGGGGCAAATTTAACGGCCAGTGCCATATATAACCAAGCTTGGTGCTGGCTACAATCGTAGCTTCTTCAAGGAAGTTTGATTTTAAACTGTTGCCTAGCCCCCAAAACAAGCTAACAGCAATCAAAGCAAAGGCTGCGACCACCCAAAAAGATGCGCCGCTCAGCCAATTTTCTACCTTCTGCCAAGCTTTGGCAAGCATGACTATCAGTATAACAGAGACAGCTGACTATTTATTCGTGTTTGGTGTCCAAATCTCGAAACCTCTGTCTGTCTTTGTCGAAGTATAGCTCAATATTTCGTGTTGGCCCGTTACGGTGTTTTTTTATTAATAGATCCGTTATATTTGGACGCCCGCTATCGGGGTTATAATAATCCTCTCGGTAGATAAAAGCGACTACATCGGCGTCTTGCTCGATCGAGCCGGATTCTCGCAGGTCAGCAAGCTGTGGGATCTGCGGGTTGCGACTTTCAACAGAACGACTTAGCTGGCTAAGAGCTATCACCGGAACACTAAGCTCGCGTGCTAGAATTTTTAAACTCCGGCTAATTTCTGATATTTCCTGTACTCTGTTGGCGGTGGATGCAAACCTAGTGCCACCACTCATCAGCTGCAAATAATCGACCATAATTGCCGCGAGAGGGTACTGATGATTAAGCCTACGGGCCTTTGTCCGTAAGTCGCTCACAGTAATTCCCGAAGTATCATCTATGAAAATCGGTGCTTCAGCGAGTTCGCCCATAGCTGCGCTGATTCGCTCGAAATCATCGTCGGTTAGACCATCGCCGGTTCTTAAGCGCCAAGCCTCAACACCAGCGTCGGCTGCTAGTAGCCTGTCGACTAGTTGTTCTTTACTCATTTCTAAGCTAAAAATCAGAACGGCCCCTTGTTTTGCCTTCGTGGCTACATTTAAGGCAATGTTTAACATCAGTGCAGTTTTGCCCATGCTTGGCCTAGCGGCTATCACAAATAGGTCCGAACGCTGTAAGCCAGCTAGGGTTTTGTCAATATCAGCAAGACCTGTTGGAATACCACGGATTCCGCCCTTATTTTTATGAAGGTCGTCTAATCTATCAAAGCTTTCACCCAATATCGACTCTAGCGAGGTAATATCTTGTTTTACATGCCGCTGGCTGACCTCGAACAATTTCGTTTCAGCTTCTTCGATTAATTCTTGAAGTCCTTTGGCTTCGTCTCGTCCAACCTCGGCAATCGCCGTACTTGCCACTATCAAGCGTCGACGGATGGCTTTATCGGCCACAATCTGAGCGTATTGCTCTATATGAGCTGAAGTTGGGACAAAGTTTGTTAGCTCTGTCAAATAGGCAGCCCCTCCGACGGAGTCAAGTTGGTTTTTAGACTTTAACTGTTCGCTCAGTGTTAGTAAGTCTATAGGGCTGCGCTTGTCATGAAGAACAACCATAGCTGCGAAAATAACGCTATGCTTTCGTTCGGAGAAATCCTCAGGGCGGATAATATCACCAATCTTAATCATAG
>CAYUXQ010000020.1:0-13545 GCA_964448925.1 uncultured Candidatus Saccharibacteria bacterium
GCAACTATTATCGGTTTTTGGAGCTGGCTTTTTTGCTGCATGGTTTAGTGACATTTTACCACCCCATATATTGCTGATAAAGTGTTAGCGTTTAAAAATCTTGGGTACTAAGGTATTTCATTAATAAAGCAGCCTTATCCTGCGCCTTATAGTCAACTGCCACTCTACTTATGGCAGGGGAGACAGGACTTGAACCTGCGACCCTCGGTTTTGGAGACCGATGCTCTAGCCAACTGAGCTACTCCCCTACAACTTATGACTGCGAGATAAAAATAACATGAAAGCCGCATAAAAACTACCGATATAGCGGTTGTGCTAAAGCACCTGCCTACCTATAATGAGCTCAGGACTAGTAAAAAAGGAGAGGAAAAAAACAAAATATAGGGGTATATAGGTGGTAAAGATACTTATGCTTGGTTGGGAATTACCTCCAAACAACAGCGGAGGATTGGGCGTAGCTTGTATGCAGCTATGCAAGACCCTAGCCGGTTATGGTGCCGATATAGAATTTGTTCTTCCCTATAGGCCAAAGGTTAATCTGGTCGAATTTATGAAAGTTACCGCAGGGTTGCCGCACTACAATCCAACGCAAATTTTTGAAGCATACAGTAAAATCGAGAGTACATTACCTGCCCCAAACAGACCTTCAACCCATGACCTACTAGAAGAATACACTTACGCTGTTAGTAAAATCGTTCAGATAGGTAAATACGATGTTATACACGCCCACGATTGGATGACTTTTCGGGCGGCCTTGCGGGCTAAAGAACTTAGCGGATATCCACTTATCGTACATGTTCATTCTATTGAAAGGGACCGAGCTGGAGGTAGCCCTGGAGATCCAGTAGTCCGCGAAATCGAAGCCACCGGTATACTGCTTGCCGACAGAGTTGTCGCTGTCAGCGAGCGCACCCGTCAAATGATAGCCCAAGACTATAGTGTACCTTTAGGCAAGATCGATGTTGTACATAACAGCATCGATCGCGAGTCCGTCGAACCACTCGACCATAATAATGCTTACCGTTACTTAGAAATGATGAAGCGCCAAGGCTGGAAGGTAGTTGTAAACATAGGCCGCTTGACAATCCAAAAGGGGCTTTCAGGTTTAGTTTCTGCTGCTGCTAAAGTGGCTAGGACTTCTCCAAAAACATTATTTTTATTTGTTGGCAGTGGTGAACAGCGAGATGAGTTGCTTTTGCAGGCGGCTAGCCTAGGAATTGGAGATAGAGTTATATTTGCTGGCTTCCAACGAGGAAAACATTGGCGCGATGCTTACGCAATAGCTGATTTGTTTGTACTGCCTTCAGTATCTGAGCCGTTTGGCTTGACGCCCCTAGAAGCAATTGGATACGGTACACCAGTACTAATTAGCCGTCAATCGGGTATCTCAGAACTCTTGAGTAACTGTCTCAAGGTAGATTTCTGGGACATAGACCAGATGGCTAACAAAATTAACTCTGTCCTAAACAATCCTTCTCTGGCCGAAGAACTGCGCCGGAATTCATACCGCGAGTATTGTTCTTTGAAACAGCACTTAGAGGTACCGGTAGCATGAGCCATAAGAGTATAGTTCTGTATTTGCATGCGCACCAACCATTCAGATTGAGACCATATACGATTTTCGACGCTGGTACTGCTAGTAACTACTTCGATTCGCCGTACGATGACCCAAACGGCAACTGGCAAGTGCTTCAAAAAGTCGCCGAGAAATCATATATTCCCACCAATCGTCTATTGCTTGAGCTGCTAGAAACTTATCCTGGCTTCAAGGTTAATCTGTCTATTACCGGAACTCTGATCGAGCAGCTAGAAATGTGGTCACCTGAAGCCCTGGAAAGCTTTATATGCCTGGCCCGAACCGGGCGTCTAGAGATAGCCGCAGAGACTTATCACCATAGCCTGGCTTTTTTTTACTCAAGGCCAGAATTCGAAGCACAAGTAGAAAAGCACCGCCATAAGATTGAGGCTGTCTTTTCTCAGACTCCAAAAACTTTTCGCAATACCGAGCTGGCTTACAACAATGAACTTGCGGTTTGGGCCGAACAGGCTGGCTATAATGGCATCCTTGCAGAAGGCTGGGACCCGCTACTCTCTTGGCGAAGTCCGAACTTTATGTACCAACCAGTTGGTACCCAAAATATTCGCTTGCTTTTAAAAAACTATCGTTTATCAGATGATATTGCTTTTCGCTTCGGTGACCGGAATTGGGAACAATGGCCGCTAACAGTCGATAAATTTTCTCATTGGCTTGACCAGACCGGAGAAGCTCGTCTTTTTAATCTATTCATGGATTACGAAACTTTTGGCGAACATCAATGGGAAGATAAAGGTATATTTGAATTTCTACGGCATCTTCCAAAAAAGTGGCTCGAAAACTCTAGCAATAGCTTTTTGACCTTTTCAGACGCAATAGAACAAGTCGAACCTTCTGACTATATTGATATGCCCTACACCGTTACTTGGGCCGATACTGAGCGTGACCTTACGGCATGGTTGGGCAACCCTATGCAAACACAAGCTATTAGTTCTCTCTATGATTTGAGTTTAGCTATTGAACAATCACAAGATGACCAACTGATCGAAGACTGGCGGCGTTTGCAAACAAGTGACCACTTTTACTATATGTGTACCAAGTGGTTTGCAGACGGCGATGTTCACGCCTATTTCAGCCCTTACGAATCGCCTTACGAAGCCTTTATTAACTACATGAATGTTTTTCAAGACATAAGGCTGAGACTGACACAGAAAGGGTTGTCGTAGGATGGGAAGACCGGTAGTTCTCAGTAACGGCGGAATGTTCGTGGGTCTAGATGAAAATGGTTTAGTGCACGACTTTTATTTTCCGTATGTCGGTCAAGAAAACCTCACTAACTCTCGTAGTCTTCAGCATTTGATTGGGGTATGGGTTGAAGGTCAGTTTTCCTGGATGAACGACTCTGATTGGAATATATCAACCGATTTTGAGAGTGAAGCACTGATAAGCCGTATCTCGGCTACTAACTCAAAACTAGCTGTTAAATTAGACTTTGCCGACTTTGTCGATCATGAGTACAGTGTCTTTGCCCGTCGCATTACCGTTTCTAACCTCAACGAAAAAGAACGGGAGATTAGGCTTTTTATGCATCAAATCTTCCAAATATCAAGGCGTGGCCGGACCGATACAGCTCTATTTGTCCCCGAAGGGAATTATCTTTACGATTACAAAGGGCGCTGCGCTTTACTGATTAGTGCCATTGATAGCCAGGGGGAAGCCTTTGATCAGTTTTCTATCGGAAACTATGGGATAGAAGGCAAAGAAGGTACTTTTCGTGACGCTGAAGACGGCGAGCTTGGCGGTAACCTAGTTGAACACGGCAGCGTAGACTCAGTAGTTAGGCAAAAACTCATAATTGCCGGCAACAGTAGCGACTATGTTGACTACTGGGTAGTTGCCTCTTTTTCACAACTCGACTCTGAGGCCATCCATCAAGTATTCCTAGCTCAAGGATTGCATGCCCGCTTAGATGCTACTAGAAATAACTGGCGTGGATGGCTAGAACCAGCCAATCATAAAATTAGCCTGATCGATCCTAGATACGCTGAAATTTTCAAGAAATCGCTACTGGTTATTAAGGCTCATGTTGATAGGCGTGGTGGTACCCTTGCTAGCGGCGACTCCTCTATTTACAACTACGGGCGCGATTACTATAGCTATGTCTGGCCGAGAGACGGTGCTCTTACCATGCTGACAATGATGCGATTAGGTTTCCAGGATGAGCCGAAAAGGTTTTTCGAATTTTGCATCGATACAATTAACCCCGATGGTTATATGATGCACAAATATCAGCCCGACCGCTCAATTGGTAGCACTTGGCACCCGCTTGTGCACAAACACCACCCCGAGCTAGCTATTCAAGAAGATGAAACAGCAGTAGTAGTTTACGCCTTAGGTAAATATTTCCGACTGTTTGATGATAGCAAGTTTTTAGAACATGCCTACCACAATTTTGTAAAGCCTGCCGCTAACTTTATGTCTCGATTTATCGATGGAGAAACAAACCTACCCCATGCCAGCTACGATTTGTGGGAGGAGAAGTTCGGCACCCACACCTATACCGTTGTATTGACCAAAGCAGCTCTTGTATCGGCTGCCGAGATTGGCGAGAAGCTTGGTCAACACGATAGCCCTAAAATATGGCGAGCTGCCTCTGAGAGAATTAACTCAGGACTCGAGCAACTGTTCGACTCCGAATTAGGCTGCTATCTAAAAGGCCAGCTCTTGAACAATGATGGTAGCGTTGAAAAACTTCGAACAATCGATGTTTCGAGTACCTATAGCTTTATGGAGTTTCTCCCAACTGCTATGGGATCCGAAGAATACAAGAAGTCGATTAAAACCACCATTGAGAAGCTTCTCGATACAACGCCTTCGGGTGGAGCCGTTCGATATGAGGGCGATAATTACTTTAGGACTAACCCTGCTTATCTTGGCAATCCTTGGATCCTATGTAGCCTCTGGATAGCTCAGTACTACGCAAGAACCGGACAAACAGACCAGGCTCAAAGGATAGTTGATTGGGCTGTGGCCAGAGCTACTCCAAGCGGCATTTTATCCGAACAGATAAATCCCGACAGTGGTGATCAAGTAGGCGTTAGCCCCTTGGTCTGGAGTCATGCAGAGCTTGTAAATACGATGCTGGATTTAGCCGAAAAATAGCTTATTTACGAGGTTTTACCTCGTTACGACCTAGACTTTTTTTAGTTTCTAGTTGCTTGGCCGTTTGTCGTTTGACGGGACAATACTTCCGAAGCTCGACTTTGTCGGGTGTGTTCATGGTGTTTTTTGTACTGTAGTAATGCCGCTGGCCACAGGCTTCACATACCAATCCAACAATTTTTCGTTTTTCGCCCTTTTTTGCCATTAATAAGTTCCTTTAACAATACTTTAACAGATTGGCGCCCCTTATACAAGTAGCTAGGGACTCCATTGAGCTCCGGCACTCAATAAGGAAGAAGTAAAAAAATAAAAACATTTAGAAAATATTATCCACTTGAATTACTTAAGAATTCTAGAAAGACCGGATTATTTTACGGTTTTGGAGCCGTTGACGAGGATTGAACTCGTGACCCCCTCCTTACCATGGAGGTGCTCTACCACTGAGCTACAACGGCATTTTAACCCTGTTATTCTACTAAAAACTACACATGAATTAAAGTATTTTACAGTTTTGACTTAACTAACTCTAAGGCCTCTTGCACCGAGGCGGCTTGGATTTTAGCACCTGCAGCTGGTTTGTGCCCACCACCCCCTAGAGACCTAGCGATTTCCGAAACATCTCTAGCACCACTGACTGAACGCATGGTTACGCTATATTGCAATCTGTCATTTATTTTCTCTGGGTAAATGACAAACCCCCAGTTGCAGTTCTCAAAAGCTCTTATATAGCGGTTTACGAACTCATCACAAGCATCCTTTATAGCTTGAGGGTCTTTATTGGCACCAAAAAACGAATTGGAGAAATCATCACTTATAAAGCTATACGAGTAGCCAGAACTACTCGATATAATGTTGTTGGCTAGCTCTGCCACTACTTCCATTTCTCCTTTAGAATAATGCTCTAGTTTGACTTCTAGTTTTTCTATACTGGCACCAGCATCTAACAATTCGCTAACTATGCGGTAGGTCTCTCGGTAGCCTGGGTGGTCAAAGCGATGTCTCTGTGTGTCGCTAACTATTCCAAGAAGTGCCGTTTCGGCATAGCTTGGTGGCTTTCTTAATTTTAATTGCTCAAAACAAACAACATAAATTTCTTCGGCAGTTGCCGGGCGTTTGCTATTTATAAACACATCCGAGCTGTCCTTGTCGCCTTCTTCGTGGTGGTCGATTATAGCCAATTTACACCCAAGGTTATGTAACTTAGCTCGAATTTCTTCGGCACTTTGCCTTGAGACCCTACTTAGATTATTGCCATCGACAATAATAAACAGCTGCGGCTTGTACTCGTCTGTTACTTCGGCGAGCGACCTAAACTCTATAGATTCATAATCTTTCAAAAAACTTAGCTCTGCCCCTGGTTTTTCTTCGAGCACCATTCTTATGTCTTTATCAGGATGGTTTTCTTTTAAAGTTCGACCAAGTAATAGAGTAGAACTAATCGCATCAGGGTCAGGTGAAATATGCGAAGTTACCAAAATTCTGTCAAAATTTTCGATAAGTTCTTTAAATTTATCAATCATTTTTTCAATGGTTTCCGGTTAATAATTACTTCAGTTACTTCCATGTTTTTTGGCAACTCCAGTATTTGCTTTATAAATTTGGCGATATCTTCTGCTCTCATCCAGCCACCTTCATTCGTAGTGCTGTCGGTGTCAGTAGCTTTTTCGAATAATTTAGACTTAAAACCGCCTGGACAAAAACTAATTACCCTAGAGGGGTAGCTTTGTAACTCGACTTGTAGATTCTGGCTGAACCCGCGCACTGCCCATTTAGACGCGCCGTAGGCCGCTTGCCCTGCGTAGGCCTTTAGGCCGACAGTTGAGGCAATATTTACAATGTCGGTGCCGTCATTTTTGATCCGACCCATGAGTCCGCTAACCACAAGCATCGAAGAACGAATGTTGGTGCCGAATACACGGTCTATTTCCCCAGCTGTGAGTTCTTCTGGTTCTTGCTGGCTAAAAACCCCTGCGCAGTTCAAAACAGTTTCTAAGGGCTCTTGCTTGCCTAAAATTTGCTTAACAGCAGAAGCTACAGAGTTCTCGTCTAATAAGTCAGTTTGAATGTGTTCTATGCCTGGTACGCCGGAAGAACGAGACAGACCAACCACTTTTTTGCCTTCGGCAACAAAAAGCTTGCATAATTCACTACCTAAACCACCACTAGCCCCTGTTACTACAATCATATCTCACTCCTTTAAGCGGTACCCTTGTCCCCAACGAATTCTATTTATCTATTGGTGCAGGGTGTAGGTTGGTTGCTAAAGCAACGCGCACTCATCATCCTCGAAACTAAGAGGTAGCTTCTGCGGGTGATTCGTTGGCGCCCGACCCGTTCGTTAATCCTACACTCTACACAACTATTTTATCTGACAGATGTCAGAAAAAATAATTGGTGCAGGGTGTAGGATTCGAACCTACGAAGGCGAATGCCAACAGATTTACAGTCTGTCGTGTTTGACCGCTTCACTAACCCTGCATTTTGGAGCCGCCTCGGGGACTCGAACCCCGGACCTACGGTTTACAAAACCGTTGCTCTAGCCAACTGAGCTAAGGCGGCGCAATCGCGAACATAAAAAGTTTACCAGAACAGGGGTAGAATAGCAATTTATAGGCTAAATAACGACTTTTCGAGGGCGCAGAATTCGCTTGGGACGCCCAGAGGGCATTATAAGCTTGCTCAGCCGGCGTTTTACCATATTTGCCTCATGTTTCATGCCCCGCGATTCGTATGCTTTAGCAAGTAGGTCATAGGTTTCGGGGTTCGGTTCGAGTACGGCGGCCTATTGCTGTTCTTGTAGCATATGTTTGTCGTTGCCTAACTTTTCCTGAACTTTGGCATAAGCAACATGGCGAGCCGCTAGATTGTCTTCCAGCTTAAGGGCCTGCTCGAAAGCAGTGGCGGCTTTTTGGTAGTTTTCAGTCTCATAATATATCAAGCCGAGGTTGTGAAGGCTGGAAGCACTGGGTTCTATGGAGCTGGCTATTTCGAAACAGTCGATTGCATCTTTATATTCGCGTTGCTTAGCATAAAGAATACCTAGGCGGTTGTAAGCTGCGGCGTTTTTTTCGTCGATTTTCAAAATTGTTAATAGCGCTTTTTCGGCCCGCAAGAAACGGTTTTCGCGCATGCCGTGATACGCTATCTCCCAAAGCTTTGTTAACCTTGAACCGACACCACGAGACACGAGGGCAACATCATTTTCTATTCGACGAGTGTGCCCATAGACTAAAATTCCAAAAAAACAGAGCAAAATAAGTGCGTACATCCAGCCTAATTATAGCATCAAACAGGCAGTCTCACACCTCAAGGGCCAGTACGGTTGCCGTAAGGCGCTGGTTGGCATTAGCTTCTAGTCGAACACCAAGCTTTAATATAAGTCGGCGTTTAGCCAGGAAGGCTTTAGCCTGTCCTTGATCGCCTCGCGAAACGGCAGAACGATATAGAGCTAGAAGAATTTTTTGTTGGGCTTGCAAGTATAGTTCTAGTTTCTCGCGGTCTGCAGATAAGCCTTCTACATATAGAAGTTTTTGGTAGATGTCAGCTGCTATCAAACCCTTGGCCTTATCAGCCGCTTCTTGGAGCTGATGGGTACCAGAGTGTTGAAGTAGCTCGGTTAGTAGACCAACCAAACCGCCGGATAGAGCCCAGTTAGCTCTAACTTTAGCTTTGTTATCGTGATTGAAAAACCTTAGAGCTGTCTCTTCGGAAATTGGAGCTATTTTCAGCTTTTGACAGCGAGAAGCTATAGTCGGTAGAACACTGCGAGTTGACTCGGCTGTGATAATGAAATAAGTTCCTTTAGAAGGCTCCTCTAAGTCTTTTAGCAGTACATTTTGTGAGTCCTGCCCAAGCTTAGAGGCGTCTTCTATATAAATAACCCTCGCAGCGACTGCACCCTCAGCTACAGGAGCTAACAGCCTCGTTTCATTTAGGGCTGCTCGGACCGTTTCTATGGGAATAGTTCGCTTGTCATCTGGCTTTTTTAAGTGTCTATAAAACGACTGCTTAGCCAATTTATCTATAGAATTTACCGCCAAGAGTTCAGCTGCTATAACCTGTGCAAGGGTCGATTTACCACTACCCTGCGCCCCCGTAATCAGTAGTGCCTGGGCTGGGCTGACCAAAAAGCCATTTACTGCCTGCTCTGTTTGCGGGTTCAGAACAAATTTACTTAATAGCTCAGACATAATTTTTAAAATACTCTGGTGTTTGGGCCACAAAAACTTTTCGTTCTCCACCCGGCAGCGTAATTTCCAGGCTGCTTGCTTGTAGCAGCATATGCTTGCCTGCCTCTCCATAAAAAGGATCGCCAACTATAGGAAACCCCATGTGACTTAGATGAACTCGTAGTTGATGCGTCCGACCGGTCACTGGCTTTAGCTCTAGAACAGATTGGGCAACGCCATTTGTTTTGAGTTCACGAAGAACCCTATAGTAAGTTTGGGCTGTCTTGCCGCTACTCGAAACTCTAAAAGTTTGCGGCTTTTTAGGGTTGCGATCAATTGGCGCGTCGATAACGGCTTCTGGGGGATCAACCGCCCCATCGACTACCGCCAAATAAGTTTTTTTGGTTTTCCGTTGAGAAAATTGTTTTTGTAAGAAGACTAATGCGCCTTGGTTTTTGGCGCAAATCATTACGCCACTGGTGGCTCTATCTAATCTATGCACAATTCCCAGCCGACTGTTTCCAGGATGCCCCCCTGGAAACAGTTGTTTTATGGAATAGTTGTGTCTTTTTAGGTGGTCAATCAGCCAGGTTGCCACCGTTGCTTCGTTATTCAACCCGCCTTTTGAATGTGTCAAAACGCCAGCCGGCTTGTTTATAACTACTACATTCTCATCTTCATAAATAACCGGCAGGTCAATTTTAGGCGGTTTTTGTTTTAGTATAGCTTCGTCAACTTCAACGATGTCGCCTGGATGGATTTTATAACTTGGTTTCAGTTCTTCCCCATCTTCGTTTACAAAGCCTCCGTCAAAAAGTTTTGCAACTACAGAGCGGCTAAATTCTGGATAGCGTTTGGCGACAAAAATATCTGCCCGAAGCCCCTTTTCTGCCTCGTCTGCTATAAACTTTCGCATAATTAGCTGTTTGGTCGCAGGCCTACGGCTTTTTGGACTTTCAAAAGTGTCGTGTTAGCTACTTCACTCATTCTAGCTTCGTCTTCGGTGAGTTTCTGCATCAAGCAGTCCTCATCAACTTGAAGCAGTTTGCCCTGAAAATCAGTCAAAAAACTCTTCACTGCTTCGGCCGTAGCGTTCTTTAAGTCTCCATAACTGTTTTTGCCTTGCCACACAGCCTGTACTCCGTCTAGTGGCTTACCGCCTAGCAGCGCGACCAGTTGTAAAAGGTTAGATACTCCGGGTTGGTTTTGCCAGTCATAATTAATGACCCCGACTGAGTCGGTGGTGGCACTCATGATTTTTTTAGCGGCCTCTTCGGGACTATCACTTAACATAATTGTTCCGGCGGGATCTTCAATCGATTTGCTCATTTTTTTGTCCGGATTACGCAAAGAACGGATACGGACCGGTTCGGCCCGACCGGAGAACTCAGTTTGTTTGCGATTATCCTCAGGTACTATAAACAACTCGCCGAACTTATTGTTAAGGCGCATACCTAGATTGCGAGTAAACTCCACATGCTGGCGCTGGTCTTCGCCTACTGGCACCCACCTTGCCCCATACAGTAAAATGTCGGCTGCCATAAGCACCGGGTAATTAAATAAGCCTACACTGATGTTTTCTTGGCGGCCAGCCTTGTCTTTATACTCTGTCATGCGTTCTAACTCGCCTTGATGGGCGAAACAGTCCAAGATCCAAGTCATTTCGGAGTGAGCCGGAATGTAACTTTGACGGTATATGTAAGTGTCGGGCTGATTAATGTCTAACCCGGCAGCTACAAAAACTTTCAGATTTTCGATGGATTGACGGTACAAACTTCCGTGGTCAATCGGCGTTGTAAAACTGTGTAGATCGGGGATAAACATGTTGAGCTGATACTGACCTGCTCGAGACTTTTGTAGCTCTACCATTGGTAAAATTGCACCCAAATAGTTGCCGATGTGAAATTCTGCATTGCTGCGCAGCCCAGTTAAAATTACCTCTTTTTGCATGGTTTAAATTATAGCTTAAATCTCAATTTCATAAACTGCCTGAGTATACGCTTCAGGAATCACAGCTAGCCCTTCTCTCGCCATAGAGTCTATGTCTTCATCGCTATATGTACCACTAGCATCAGCGCCTCTCCTTTTAAGAAGAACGCCTTCTAGGAGTATGCCGCTGCTTACTAAGCTCATGGCTGCATTATGTTTGACTATCTCTTCTGCAGAGCGCCCGTCCTCAAGACCAGGTTCAATCCCGTTTATTCTTAATATGTCTGAAGCACTTAGTTTTATTTCTTTCATTTTTTTATCCTTTCCTAATTAATCCTAATTAAAAAAACCGCCCCTTGGTGGCGGTTTCTTCAGTATTCTCGTATGTATTTTTATGAGCGTATAGAACAAACCGCCACAGTGTAGTGGGTAAACCAAAAGCCAGCGTAATATTGTTCTGTTGTCACTTAGTTTCCCAGTTTAGCTTGAGACCGCGCTTGGGTCAAGTTTAGCGTTTTGTAAACTGTCTTTGCTTTCTTGCGCCCTTGAGACCGAACTTCTTGCGTTCTTTTTCTCGAGGATCACGACCAAGCAAATCGGCTTTTTTAAGCGTTCCACGGTAGTCTTCGTTTAACTCGACTAGCGCCTTAGCAATTCCCAAACTGATTGCGTCAACCTGACTGGCATGTCCACCGCCAGAAATTCGTACGCTGACACCGTAACTGGCTGGGTCGAGTTCCAGAAGGTGAAAGGGTTTCAGCAAATCGTGTAATAGGTGTTTGCTACCGTCAAAGTATGCAGAAGCTTCTTTGTCGTTTATTTTAAAGACACCCTTGCCGGTAGTAAGTCTAACGCGGGCGGTAGCGCTTTTTCGCCTACCTAAGGCATACATATAGTTATTAGTGGCCATAGCTTTGCTATTTAGTCTCCTTCAAGTTCAATGGGGTTGGTTTTTGAGCTGTATGGTGGTGCTCGTTCCCAGTATAAACTTTTAGGCGGGCCAAACGACCAGCTCGTAGTTTATTAGCAGGGAGCATTCCTCTGACACTTCGGGTAATTACTTCTGTTGGATCTGTTTTCATAATATCGCTAAGACTGCGAGTCCGTAAACCACCGGGGAAACCGCTATGCTTATAATACTTCTTATCGGTGTGCTTTTCACCAGTAACCTTTAATTTGTCGGCATTAATAACAATCACAAAGTCACCGCCGTCTACATGGGGGGTTATTTGTGGTTTGCCTTTGCCAATTAGCAGGCTAGCAGCACGCGTTGAAACACGACCCAAAGTAGCTTGTGAGGCATCTAGGACATACCAAGCGCGGGTAACATTAGTTGGCTTTTGGCTAAATGTCTTCATTTATTCGGCTCCTTTTTGGCTAAAGAAGCTTTATTATTAGAGGTAGTGTTTTTAGTCGATTCTTTTGAGGATGACCTGTTAGTCTTAGCGACAGATTTTTTTGTTGCTGATTCCTTTTTAGATAGATTATCAACAAAACTGACTCTAGCCATCACAGCCCCATCGCCAATTCGAGTTTGGCCACTACTACGGTTTGATAGCTTAGGAGCAATCTCGTCGACAAGTTTATGGGAAGCCTCTAGCGTTGATAGCTTAGCAATTATTTGTCGACGATTATGTAACCCTCCGGCTTTAGCTTTAGTGATTAGTTTTTCTGTATAACTAACAACTTCTTTAGCCTTTGGCAGGGTGGTTTCAATCGATTCATATAAAACCAAAGAATCAGCTAACCCCTTAATAAGAGCTGTTCGCTGGTCTCGTTGGCGGCCGAATTTCCGACCCTTGTATCCGTGTCTATGCATAGACAAACTCGATTCGCAGAAACCAATCAACAATAGTTTGCAGATAGTCAGAAACAGTCGGAGCTTGAGCTCTTTTTTGTGATTGCAAACTACAAGAAGTTGAAAACTGTTTACTCATTTTACAGCTCAAGTTCGGCCATTTTCTCTTTTACTTCATCGAGAGCTTTGCTACCAAAGCCTTTAAGGTCGCGTAACTCGGCTTCAGATAAACTCAGTAGATCTTTTATGGTATGGATGTCGTTGTTAACTAGGGCGTTAGTGGTGCGAGCTGTCAAGTTCAGGTCTTCAATTGAAGTCATTAGTTCGGCTGGCTCATCAACATCTAAGCCGGAGTCATCGACTGTATCTCCAACCGACAGCGGTGCGGCTGCTTCGACACGAGTTTGGCCGGCCAGCGCTGTGTACTGATTAACCAGAATAGCTGCGGCCTCCTCGAATGCATCTCGTGGGGTTATCGAACCGTCGGTATCGATAGTAATCAGCAGTTTGTCAAGATCAGTAATCTGTCCAACGCGAGTATTCTCGACTTTATAGCGAACTCTCAATACTGGACTAAACAGTGCGTCAAGTAAAATCAGATCGCTAATTGTTTTGTTACTGCCAGTTTCGTCTAGTGGTCGATAACCTCTCCCAGTTTCGACCTGAAGTTCGATAGTTACGGAAGATTTCGGATCGTCGATAGTACAAATTTCATGGTCCCCGTTTACTACTTCGACATCAGCGTTGGTTTGAATATCTTTACCCTTTACAGCCACAAGGAGTCTGACCGCTCCAGCCGCATTACCCGGTTAAAACTGTGCGGTAGCCTTATTGAGAACGCTATTTCGCAGAAAGGACCAAAAAATATTTACCTGCGCATCAAGGGCCCCGATGGCATTTTGCTTCATCTAGTTTAAATTTTTGGAGTGCTGCCTCGGCTTTGTTTACGCTTG
>CAYUXQ010000021.1:0-4482 GCA_964448925.1 uncultured Candidatus Saccharibacteria bacterium
CATGCTGACGAGTCCAAAAGGACGAAAAACTAATACCCGGTGATGTAAAAAGCATTACAGCTGTTTGTATCTGAAAAGCCCTTGTCGAAAAGCACTAGGGTTTTTTGGTGGCCTTATCTTGATTTAGAATAACAATATATGCCTCAGGACAACAGCGGAAGCAAAAAAACTCTAGACGAAATTCACGAAACCTACGAATACGAAGAAAAGCCCCAAAGGCGCTGGCCTGCAGCTCTTGCTTACTTATGGGCGGCTTTTTTGGTGGCGGTGGTTATAGTGTTTGGTGGCAGGTGGGTTTACCGTACATTTCACGACGGCAATAGTGGGAATAAGTCGGCCAGTAAGAGTCAAAACGGGACTACCGGGGTAGGTACAGAAAAGCAGGCTGGAAAAGGTTCGACAATAGTGCCAGACACTCAGACCAGTAGTAATAAAGCGGCACAATCGTCAGCTACAGCTCCAACTCCTACTGAAGTCCCGAACACTGGAGACGGTGCGCCGAACCCGGATACTTTGCCAAATACTGGCGGCTAAGCTGCAAATCCGGTTTCAGCAGGCGATTCTTGATGTTGGGTAAAGTAATTTATTTCATTTACCACATCTAGAAGCGCTTGAGCACGACTCTTTTCGTCTGATATGGCATTAGCTGCTGCAAAAGCATCCTTGATTAGTTCGGCATTGTCGGATGCCTGAATAAGCATCATTGTGGTTTTGAACTTATCTTCTGGAGACTGATCTAGTTCGTCTACTAGTGGCGCTAAGCTTTCTAGAGCTTTCTTTTTGATATCAATAAGTTCGTCTTCGACATCTCCACCTACTAAGGCCGGTCCAGGTTTTGAGCCGTAGTCAGAGGTGATTTGCGGCGTTTCGTCAACAGGGTAATTGTTGTTAGGATCAACATTGTTAATCGTACTTTCATCATTACTATCAGTTGCAGGGACTGCAAGGCCTTCAGGCAGTGGTGTGTCGGCCGGAACGGCTGTAGAACTTGATGTTGAAACGGAGGGGTCAGTAGTTACTGGCTGAGGTGAAGCCAAGGGGTCTGAAATCGGGTTTTGCGGCATAACCATCTGGTTAGGCATTGTGTCTGTTGTCTCGCCAGCCTGAGTAGTATCTGTAATCGGCGGAGCAGTTGCCACGCTAGCTGTGTCAGCCGGTATTGCTTGTTGATTGTCTTCGTCGTTTCTGCCGAACATCCCACCCCCAACGCCGTTAAAGCGTAGTTTTCAATCCGTAATTTACAGTCATCAATGAATTGTCAGTTGTCATTTATTAATTATCATTCTAGAGCATAAGAACTTTTTTGTTAATTGCAAAATGTAATTTTAATGTGAAATGTGAAATGTAAATTGTAAAATGGATATATGCTTGATGATTTGAAATATATCCACCAGCGTGATGCACAGGATGCTTTGGGCATAGCCGGAAAACAGTGGAAGCAGTATGCCCATGACTTTGGGCCTCAGGTCTCAGGCCTAAAATTCGATAGTAGTTTTGCAGGCGTTGTGGTCGCAGGTATGGGTGGTTCGGCACTTGCAGCTAGCGCTATATCGACTATACCTGGGCTGAGTATACCCTTCGAAGTTGTGAGAGACTATGTCTTGCCTGAATATGTAAATCGCTCGTGGTTATTAATTTGCTCTAGCTATTCCGGTAATACAGAAGAAACTCTTAGTGTGTTAAATGAAGCGCTTAGCAGGCCCGAAGCAGCTAGGCCGAAGATTATTTGTCTTAGTTCGGGCGGCGAGCTAGCGAAACAGGCTAAGGACAGTGGATTGTCATATATAAAATTACCAGGAGGATTTCAGCCCAGATTCACCTTTGGCTTTCAGTATGCCGCGCTAACGGCCATTTTGGAGCAATTAGGCTTAGTCAAAGGGCTTCGTTCGATCACTATCGAGGGTGGTGAGCTAATCAAAAAGGCTGTTGCTAACTGGGAGCCAACGGTTCCCGGTAAAGATAATTTGGCTAAACAAATAGCAGGTGAGTTAGTCGGTAAATCAATAGTGGTTTACAGTAGCCCGCAGCTTTTCCCGGCAGCTTATAAATGGAAAATTAGTTTTAATGAAACAGCAAAGAATGTAGCCTGGTGCAACCAATACTCTGAATTTAATCATAATGAATTCTTGGGCTGGACTAGTCATCCGTATAAAAAACCCTACGCTATTGTAGATTTGCGCAGCCAGTACGATCACCCGCAAATCAAAAAACGTTTCGAAATCAGTGAAAGGTTGCTTTCTGGTATGCGTCCAGCCCCGGTTGTGGTGGATATTCCAAAAGGACAGAACATTCTACACGATTTAATGTGGTGTGTCGCATTAGGTGATTTTGTAAGCGCATATTTGGCATTGCTGAATGGCCTAAACCCTACGCCGGTTGATCTGATCGAGAAGCTAAAAGCTCAGTTAAAATAGATATAAAGGTTAAAAGAAGGTTAAAATCATTCACCTCTCAGGGCGTCAATCGGATTTTTGCGAGCAGCCTTGAGGGCCGGAGCTACGCTGAAAAGTAGCCCAACAGCTACCGAAACTCCTACTGCTAGCAGAATAATTGGCAGTGAAATTACTGGTTGAATATGAGTATAGACTCGCAAAAATGTATATATCAGCAGAGAAATTCCCACACCAACTAGGCCGCCGCCGACGGTAATAACAAGACCCTCAATTAGGAATTGATTTAGGATTTGCCGGTTGGTGGCGCCCAGGGCTTTACGAACACCGATTTCACGAGTTCGTTCGCTAACCGAAACCAACATAATGTCCATAATGCCGATGCCACCTACCAGCAGTGAAATCGCTGCAATAGCTGAAATGAATTTGGTAAAGGTATCTAGTACGCCACTAGCAATCTCAAGTAGCTCTTGTTGTTTTAGTACTGTAAAATTCTCGGCTCCATGGGTTGTTTGCAGGGTTTTTCTAATGTCGCTGACTGCGCTGTCGGCATCGTCAGATTTACTTTTGGCTAAGATTTGTAAAATGTTTGTATGCCCGTTTGTCAAAGACTCAGCCGCTGGCATAGGTATAATTACTGCTGAATCAAAGTTGGTTTCGGCAATCGAGAATAGGCCTCCCGCGTTGGGTGCCAGCACCCCACGAACTATAAAATCTTTACCGTTCACAGACAAGGTGGAGCCTATTGGATTTAGCTTGCCAAACAGAAACTCCGCAACTTGAGGCCCAATTATGGCTATGTTATCGCCAGTTTCTTCGGCATTAAAGAAGTCGCCGTAGCTGAGCTTTAGGTTCAAAACCTCCGCTAGATTAGGGGAGGTACCAATCACAAAGACATTATTAAGTTCGTTACCGTCACCTTTAACGCTGTTGGTCACAAAGTTAATTGGAGCAACCGAAGCTACACTTTTTATTTTGGATATTTCGGCGATATCTTGGTTGCTGAGGGTAGTTGCACTAAGAAATCCCAACAAGCTGAGCGCACTTGACTGATCGGTATTTTGAACTAGTTTACCAGAACGAACTGTTATTACATTACTGCCTTGTTTATTGATTTGGCCGATTACCTGGTGTTTAAGCCCCTCGCCCAAGCTAACAACTGTAGTCACCGAGGCTATGCCGAGTATGATGCCCAGCATAGTCAGTACACTACGCCATTTATTGGTACGCAATGAAGCAATGCCGGCTTTTAGATTACCGTTCCACATCAGAACACGCCTCCGGTGTGTTCAGTCACCAGTAACCAGTACCCAGTAGATATTAAACAGGCTGAATGTTGATAACTGAATACTGACAACTGCCATGAATTATTCATGGCTTAACCTTTCGAGGTCGACCACGCGGGCGTTTTTTTGCTGGACGACCTGACATGCGTGGTTTACTTGCAAGTTCTTTGCCCGGGACTTCTTTCATTAGCGCCGACACCCCAGCCACTATGTCATTGTCTGTTGGTTTGTGACGGCTGTAATATATTCGTCTAGCCCCTTTAGCGATGGCTCCAATACGAGTCTTTTCGTCTCCTACAATCATGCCGTCGTACATATAAATTACACGACTAGCGTAGCGGGTCAGCTCAGGGTTATGAGTTACTAAAAGAACTGTATTGTTTTGCCGGTGTATGTCAGCTAGTAGCTCCATTACAACCTTGCTGTCAGTGCTGTCGAGGTTGCCGGTTGGCTCGTCGGCTATCAAAATTCTTGGCTGGTTAATCAGCGCCCTGGCAATAGCTGCTCTTTGAGCTTGTCCACCAGAAAGCTGGTTAGGCATAAAGTATTCACGCTCACGCATTCCCACAAGCTCTAACATATCGCTCGCTTTGTGTGCTCGCCGGACAGGTGTCATCCCACGATATGCTAAAGGAAGTGCGACATTATCTAGCACACTCAGTCGAGGTAAAAGGTTATAGGACTGAAAAACAAATCCAATCCAGTCGCGACGCAGCTTAGCCTGCTGATTTGGGCGTAGGCGAGCAACTTCTTGACTATCTAGAGTGTATTGGCCGTGAGTTGGCTTATCTAGTAGGCCAATCATG
>CAYUXQ010000021.1:4492-13236 GCA_964448925.1 uncultured Candidatus Saccharibacteria bacterium
TCATGTTCATAAGAGTAGTTTTGCCGCTGCCAGAAGGACCCATAAAGGCAATGAATTCGCCCTGTTCCACATCTAGCTCTATTTCATCCAAAGCCAGGGTAGTGGCTTCGCCAAAGCCGTAGAGTTTTGATACTTCCTTGAGTTCTATTAATGCCATAAGCGCCTGTGTTTAGTTGTTTTTAGGTATATAAAAAAGAGGTCCCACACCTCTTATTTTATCGGCCCACTTTTTATCTCTGTTAGTAGTCTACTCCCTAGTGGCGACCGCAAGCAAAGAAAAAAAGTTGTAAAAAAGCGTTCATAAATAATCTGTTAAAATACTGCTTGTCGAGGAGGGGTCGCCTAGTTGGTCTATGGCGCCGCCTTGGAAAGGCGGTTTACCGCAAGGTATCCAGGGTTCGAATCCCTGTCCCTCCGCCAGCCTATCTGGCTAAATATTTCTGTAGCACTACGGCGTCGTTGTGAGCTTGATCTTTGGCGCTGTAGACCAGCGTGGCTGGTCCTTTCTTGAGCTCGGCCTTGAGTTGTGCAACAACTTCGTTATTGGCATTCAGCTCCAACTTGTAACGCTGCTGGAACTCAGTCCACTTGGCTGGATCATGACTAAACCACTTACGCAGTTCTGAACTAGGAGCGATGTCCTTAAGCCACAAATCAATCTTGGCTTTCTCCTTAGTAAGTCCGCGTGGCCACAGACGGTCTATTAAAACTCTCCGGCCGTCGGCTGGCAGCGGCACCTCGTATACCCGTTTTATGGCTATTCTCATAATTTCCTCCCTTTTACATATTACTTAGCTAGCTATGATGTTGATGCGCGTGAAGATCTCTCTATAAATGGAATAAATGCCTTCCAAAATTTATTAATATGTTCAAGTGTCGATTGGTCGGTCAACTTTCCGGACTCATCAAACTTGTCACTGGCGAAAGTTAAGTAAAACTCTGGTTGTTGCATAGTGGGCGCGTTTAGAAAAGTTAATACCTGACGCAAATGGAAGGTGGCGTTGACGGCACCAAGCGAGTAAGGCGACACTCCAGCAATACCTACAGCTTTGCCGGCCCATGGCCCACCGCCAACTGGCATTTGCGGGCGGCTTACCCAGTCGAGAGCATTTTTTAGTACTGGCGGGATTGAACGGTTATACTCCGGAGTCACCAGTAGCACTCCTTGTGCTGGTTTTAGTTGAGCTTTTAACTCCAGAAGGAAGTCTGGTTCTGGCAATTCGTTGTCTTG
Organism: uncultured Candidatus Saccharibacteria bacterium; assembly: GCA_964448925.1. Lineage (GTDB taxonomy): Bacteria > Patescibacteriota > Saccharimonadia > Saccharimonadales > UBA10212 > JAYTJL01. The sequence goes on from CAYUXQ010000021.1 coordinate 5,724, forward strand.
GTTGTATATCGGTAGTTTGCTGATGTCGGCTATTCGAAAGTCAATGCTACTGGGTGCGTGCTCACCGAAGGCACGCATAAGCTTGGTAGAGTATGATTCTCTGCGTAGACTGCCTGAAAAAGATAAAACGATTTTTCTTTCTGTCATGGGCTTTGTTATTCCTTTGTAGTATTTTTCCAATAGTCATTTGCTGCCGCTATAGTTTGAAACTCTATAGCTACCACTTGTGCGGCAGCCGTTAAGCTGTCGGGGCTAGAGGCATATTTTGGCCGTCCAGCTTTAAGGATATCTAGGTCCGGCTGAATGTTGTGGATCGTATGTCGAGCCATTGTCATGGCTAACTCCCGACCTTCTTCCGGTGTTTTAGTGATGAGTGTGCCTCCTGGCACTAAAGTAAGTTCTTCATCTGGTAATCGATTCATAGTTTTCTCTCCTTTCTTGGTTTTTAGCTAAATACGCTTAAGCGGCTATCCGCCGCTTAAGAGCTCTAATAACCATCGAATTCTTCGGTACGAATGTTGTCTTCGTTGGCTTTTAGCTCATCCACTAAAATAGCGCGCATAGCCTTAACCATACCGGGCGGCCCCGACAGGTAGAATATCGGCTTTTCCAAATCAGGCACATATTTTTTTATGAGCTCGGAATTAACTCTGCCTCTTTCGCCCTTAAAGTCCGCTGGAGCATCGTTACTGGCGACCGGCACAAAAGTAAAGTTGGGGTTAGTCTCTGCGAAGCCTTCGAAGTCTTGAGTGAATGGTGCGTCGGCAGGAGTTTTGTTGGAATGGATAAGCAAAATCTTATGAGCAGTTTTGTCATGCGTAGCCTGGGCAATCATACTGCGTACCGGTGTCACACCGACACCGCCAATAATAAATACCGCTGGCGTAGTTTCGGTTTTATGTAATGTATAGTCGCCGTAAGGCCCGTCGAACTTTATTTCTGTGCCAAGCGGCAAATCTTTGAGTACTCGCTTAAAGGCCGTGTCGCGCATGCGGGTGGCAAAACCGATATGTTCCTCAAAGGGGGCGAAAATCAATGAAAAGCCGCGGGTGTTACCCTCGTCGTCAGTTTCAGTCGGATCAATTAGCGTATAGTCCGCAAATTGGCCAGCTCTAAACTCCAGTCCTTTTGGCTTTTCAAAATAAAAAGCCATTGTGCCGTTGGCTATTTCTTTTTTTTCTATGAGTTTAATGTTTTCTATCATCTTTAGTTCTCCTTTACTTATGAATTATTTTTTCCTACAAGCCTGGTTGTTCTTTTGCGTGAATGGTTGCATTCCTTTACACAATACTTGTTTACATGTTGCCCAATAAGTTGAAAAATAGGACGGACCGTATCCTCTTTGATAGCAAAAATACGCTCCTTTCCAGACTGATTCACAGTCACAAAGTGGCAGTTAAGAAGATGTTTTAAAGAGTGTGATACAGAAGACTGCTCGGCAGCCAGGCAACTAGCGATAGCTGATACGCTCATAGGACCGTTGTTTTCTAGTAGCTGCAAGATATGGACTCGTTGCTTGTTGCCTAAGGTCATGAAAAAATGGTCAAATGATACATCGCTCATATGAATAGTATATCATATGTGTGTTGCCAATTCAAAGGTATTCGGGCTACAATCTAAACATGAGCGGTGACGAGATGCCCCTGCTGATAGTAATAACTCACTTTATTAACTTATTTTGTGTCCTGCTTCTTATCCGAAGCGGCTTGCAGATATTAGCCGATCACCCTTTTTTGTATTGGACTGATAACACCAGGCGAGATAACTACTGGCTGAAGTTTGGCAAAATAGAAATTCCTGAAGGTAATGTTTTTCAGGCTCACGATGAAGCTGAAAAAATTGGCCACTGGGCGCTTCCAGGAGGTGAGCATCACGACTTTGGCAACGCTCGTAATTGGCACTTCACAGCTGCTATCGTTTGGCTAACTACAGGTGCAATTTACTGGGGTTATATGTTTGCAACTGGTGCATGGCGACGGCTAGTACCAACCAGTTGGAGTGTTTTCCCGGATGCTTGGCACGACCTTGTCAATTACTTGTCATGGCAAAAACCACCAGTTGAGGCTTTTCAGCCATACGACCCACTACAGCAGCTGACTTATGCAGCGGTAGCGTTTTTGCTGCCGACACTCATGATACTTACAGCAGCAGCGATGTCGCCAGCTTTGATGAACAGGTTTCCTAAGTACATGCTTTTGTTCGGTGGCCGTCGTCAGGCTGCTCGTAGCTTGCACTTTATCGGCATGGTGCTATTTTCGGTTTTTATTATTGGCCATGTTCTAATGGTGGCGTTGGTCTATTTTTATCGAAATGTTCAAATCATCACCTTTGGCCATACTGGTGTTAACTTTGCTGCTGCGCTGACGGTCTTTATGGCGGGGCTACTGGCTGTTCTAATTTTTCATATTATTGTTACTTACTTCACCGTAAACCATCGGGTACGGACGCGACAGGTGCTAGTGGGGATTTTGAATCCGGTAATTCATACTGTTTTTGGTTGGATGGCACCGCGAAAGTCCTACAAAGAAAAAGATATATCTGAATTTTTTCGTGTCAATGGCCTGCCTCCGGATAGTAAAGAATTTTTCGAACTGCGCGACAACGGTTTTAAAGACTGGAGACTAAAAGTAACCGGCTTGGTAGAAAACGAATTGTCGATTAGTCTTGATGAGCTTAAAAAAATGCCAAAAAAAGAACAAATAACCAAGCACATCTGTATACAGGGCTGGAGTGCTGTTGGTGAATGGGGTGGTGCACCAATGACAGAGATCTTGGATCTCGCAAAGCCATCAAAAGACGCCAAATATGTGGTTTTTCACGCCTATGACATATACCCTAACGGTAAGCCTTTTTATGAGGCTTTGCGGATTAGTGATATGTACGATAAATACTCCATTTTGGCCTATGAAATGAACTGGAAACCGTTGCCGGCCGAGCATGGTGCACCTCTGCGCCTGCGTTGCGAGCGTCACTTGGGCTACAAAATGGTCAAATATATTAAGTGTATCGAGTTTGTAAAGGACTACAAGCATCTATATGGCGGCCGTGGGGGCTACCGCGAGGACAATATTCTATTTGATAATGAGGCTCTGATTTAGATATGGATGAGCGACAACCACAAAAGCCTAACCGTCGGCCCAAACACCCCTTAACTTCGTACCCAGATAATATATCTGAGTTGCCTATCAAAGCCGATGCTGCTATTGAGCTATCAGAAATTCCTGGTAAGCCAGGGAAGTATCAAATCGAGTCAGTCAAACCAATTTATCGCCCGCCAGAATATAAATCTCCACCTGTCAAATCCCATTGGAAATGGGTTTGGACGGTGGTTATCCTTTTGTTCATCACCGTTTGGGCATTTTTATATTGGTATTTTTCTAACCATCAAGCACCGTACTCAGCACCGATTCAAAAGGAATCGGTGCTGTATAGCGATTAAAAACCTCTAACAAAACCAGCTTGTCTCTTGGCTCTTGGTTCGCACACCGAATCTGCCAATACTCGTAGTATTGCAACGGTCAGTTACTACCTTTAACGAGTAAGCTTTTGTCACCAACTTGTTCTAATATCCGGGAGCCAAAGTCTGGACGATGAGTTTCTTTATCTAGAGGCAGAAAAGCCAGATAAACGCCCTCTAACTCTTTCTTGGTTTTAGGGTCTTTGGGGTTGGCTAGTATTGCTATATCATCATATTGTCCGAACATATCCTTGCCTTCGATTGCCTTCATAACCGTATCGGTAACGACTGAGGTAGGCAGCAAGTCGCCCTTGACTCTATAGAGAGAGCTGCTCTGGGACCTTGAAAGTAATCCGGTATCAACATTGTCCGGGTATATAGCGACTATTCTGGGAGATATTTCAGCCATTGCGCCTAGTTCTTGTCTATCTTCTGCCGAATCTGGATTTTCCAAGTATTTCTCCATAGACCGTAGTCCTGCTAGGGCTGCGCTAAGACCACTCTTAGCAGCCTGGTAGGCGGTGCCGCCTGGCCAAGCATAAAAACTTGAGATTGAGCAGATATTTACGGACAGTTCTGGTTTAAGTGCAGTTGCATGCTGTTTGCTATAAAGGTCAAACCAATTGTGGTGCAACAACAGTGGTACTACAAGGTCTAGGTTTATTTCTCTAGCTACTATATCTGGCTCTAGCCTCCCAAAGTAGTCCGGTGAAAAAGCCCCTGCATTATTGATAAAAATCTGGTAGCCATCGTGTTTTTCGTAGATATTACTAATAATTTTATTACCATCTTTTGCTAGATCACCTAACTCATAGTCGGCAGTGCCGTTTTTTATGTGTTCAACGAACGACTCGGGAGGTTCGCTTCTGGAATTTCCGATAACATATACGCCTTGTTCTAAAAGGCGGCGTCCAATCTGCTCGCCCAGTCCCTTACTGGTACCGGTTACAAAAGCGTTTTTTCCTCCTGGCTCGTATCCACTAGATAGTACTTTTTCCATGCTTGCTCCTTTCTTTAGGCATTCTTATATAAAACCTCTTTAAGATATCTAACTAAGTGCTTATTCGGCTCAATAGATTCATTTTCGATAAGAAAGTCCAGTTGGGGCGCTGGGGTAGGGAATTTTGCCATTATAAAGCTGTTGAGCCGTGGATAATACGCTACCGGTTTATATCCTGCTTGCAGCAACGACCACTGTTGTTGAGGGTCTGAACCATTAGCGCGCTGTGGTGCTTCCTGATAGATTTCCGCAAAAGGAGCAGGGGCGTTTAGGCTTGGGGGGAGTATAGTTGGCTCGGGCAGTGCCGGAATCTGCGATTTGACTATTCGATAGAGCGGTACGAAGTCTGCTATTAGGGCAACTACTCTAGGGTGGATGACACCAAACTTAGCTGACGCAATCTCGCTCCTAGTGATTCCGCTCTTACGATGTTTTAAAACATGAGGGAGTATCCCGAGTGAGACCATACCCTCTTCGGCCTCGAGAACTCGTCGTAAGCCTTTTGTTTGTGGTGTCAGCACAAAGCTAGTGGCTAGCTGATCGCCGGTGGCCTCAATTCTTGGTACTACCAGTCTAAAAAATTTATTCATTATGTGCTGACCGCGGCCCTCAGGAGCAATTTGAGTTTCGTCACTTGTCATAACAGGACGGCCATCAATGTCGTAATCGTGGAAGAATCCGGTTATTCCTATCACTGAGTTGCTTGTATTGGTGAATATGAACCAATTGTGCTGCGGATTATTCGCAAAGTCCCTTTGCACCCAGTCCGGATTAAAAATCGTACCTTCTGGGTCATCGTAGCGACCGGCAAAGTAATCGTTCCTATCATAAGCCTGCTGAAACAAGCTGGCTACGGCGCGTGCGTGTTCAGGTTTTGGCAATTCTACCCAGACACCATGCTCTTGATCTAGTAGCTCCCGCGGAGATGACAGAAAGGTCTCGCGGTTTGCGGGTTTTATAGTACTATCAATTGCTTCCCTCATATACGAGTACACCCTTTAGTTATTGACTTAGTGTGGTGTTCGGATGCGGGTTTATACAGCAAGCGAAGAGAATCTGTTGTTACAAAGTGCTGTTTTACATGCTGCCCCAAAAGGCTGGGTGCTAGACATATGGTTTTATTGTTGAGCGAATAAGTTTGCTTCACCGAGCAAGGAAGAAATCTAGATGATGAATCTATCATATGAATATTATATCATATGATGAACTTGATTTCATAGTCTCAGCGTTTTCTCTGAAGCATTTGACGGACGCTAGTCGGCGGTTAAGTATTTTATCTGCTACTCATTCAGCAGTTTCAGGGTTTCCTCAGTTTGCCCGTGGTAAGCTATAGACAGGCTGGAGGACAAAGCCACCAAGCCTGAAAGGGGGCGAAAAATGACTGAAAATACAATATCCGACAAGGAACAGATTAGGGAAATAGTGTCCAATGTTTCTATGCTACAGGACCTAAAACAGTGGGAACGGCTAGAAAGCTATTTTGTTAAAAACCCATTCGTGGATAACAAAGCGCTTAACGGCGAAACACCAGCAATGGTTCCCAAAAAACACCTAATAGACGGTTGGCGCAGAGAAATAGGTGCTTACTTTTATGCTACCAGACATTTTATACGCCGTTTGAGTCTGCGAATGCTAAACTCGCATCGAGCCAAAGTTACAACTGCGGTAGAGCATGTACACTATGTAGCCGATCGCGGTGACCGCTATGCCTGGACCGTGAAAGGGACAATAGACTATGTTCTGATCAAAACCGCCAACGGCACATGGAAGATTAGCCAAATGATATTTCGGCTTTCCGACCAGTCCGTCCGACCCATCGGTGCTCCTGCTTAGTAAACGGCGCACTGCTGCGTCATAGTTTCCGTTGCTCATTCGCTGTATTTCCCAATACAGCTGCACCTACCGCCCAACTCTTTGTTGCATTGCATCCCTGTACTAATCTGGATGCTCATTTACTGATACAATAATGTTTATGAAGCGGTGGGAAAAGTCGTGGTGACGCCACTCCAATTTTTAATTATTAGTTTTAAGTTCTCAAATGAAAATACCTCGTCTGGTATTCATCTCAAAGGAATTAATAATTGTAAAATAGAAACTGAGCTCAAGAGGATAATAGCTTGAATGTTTTTATTGTCTATGCTCATCATGAGCCGTCATCGTTTACGGCAGCATTGAAAAATTTGGCCACAGAGGCTTTAGGGAGTCAGGGTCATAGTGTGGTGGTTAGTGATCTGTATGGCCAGGGCTTTAATGCCGAAGCTCAAAAGTGGGATTTTGTGACTACTACGGGACGGCATTTTAATTACATGTTTGAACAAAAACACGCAGCTAATTTAGATTTAGCCTTCTCTCCTGATATCCTAGGCGAAATGCAAAAACTACGGGGTGCGGACTTAGTTTTGTTCGTTACACCAATTTGGTGGTTCAGTGTTCCGGCTGTGTTAAAGGGCTGGTTTGATAGAGTGTTGGCCATGGGAGTTGCCTGGGACGGTGGAAAAATTTACGAGGAAGGGCTATTACGAGGCAAACAGGCCATGGTGATAGCTTCTGCCGGTGGTCCAGCAGAGTACTACCACGAGCACGGTCGACACCGAGCTAATCCAGTTCAGATATTACACCCTATTAACCACGGAACACTGGCTTTTTGCGGTATGGATGTACATGAACCGTTTGTAGCGCTGAATGTACTTGGCCTAGACACCGCCAGCCGGGCCAAAATACTTACTGAGCTCCATTTTCGATTAGAGCATCTTCAAGACAGCCCGGTGTGGCTGGTTAAGTATCACTAGACCTACGAGCTAGCGGGGGATAGTGCTGACTAACCCTTGTTTGGCGTTATAATATTGGGCATGTTGCCAGAACTCAGCCAGACCGAAAAAAAGTTTTTAGTCTCTGCCGGGGTTCTGAGTTTACTTTGTCTGGCTTTCTTTTGCGGCAGAGTAGTCCTTAGTGGAGTAGCTCGTTATGTTTATGTGCCCGAAAATCTAGCACTAGCCTGGATTGCTTTACTTTTTGCCTGGTTATTGAAGGATCAGCTAACCAAAAGAAAATGGCTT
>CAYUXQ010000022.1:0-3460 GCA_964448925.1 uncultured Candidatus Saccharibacteria bacterium
CAGCTATAACATTAATTTTTGACGCCAGAAACCAAAGCGCAAACCACTACATGTGGGAGCTTACTGCAGGCAAAAATGGTGCGAGAGAAATATGGCAAATAGACTCATTTCCAGAAGAAGTCTACGCAAAGCGCTACAGAACTTCGCGCCAAGGCCTGTTGCAGGGCCAAACAACCATCGGCGACGAAGAAACCCAAAGGCTTTACTGTGTGCTAGAGCACATGCTGGATAGTGCAGATACGAAGCAGCAAATTGACGAAAAAAGAACAAAAAAACAGCGAGCGGAGGAAGCACTAGCTGAAATTACCCTGGCAATGAACTTACCAGAAAACAGCGAAGTAGGAATGTACCAAATGCAGCACCAACAATTCCAACGACTTTATCGGCATCAAGGTTTTACGGCTCTGATTCCATTTTTGCCGCCTAAAGACCAAAAGCAGGAGTTATAATGCAGGTATGTCAAACAACCTCGAGACTGGTAAAGAGGCCAAAGGTGGCCGGATTACCGGCTTTTTGAAAAAGTTCAACAAAATAAGTGCGGCGGTGTTTTTAAGTGCCGGCGTTATTTTTGACAGCCAAATACTAATAGGACTTGGCCTGTTGGATATAGCCCAAGCCTGGGGGTGGGGCAAACTGGAAAAATGGAACCAAAACCGCAAGGCTACCAGACTAGGAAAAACTGCTCTTGCAGGGGCTCACTAGTAGTAATTTGATATAGTTATATCTGTAATTTATTAAGGTATAGCTAGGTTGGTTGTAAGGCTCTATAAAATGCCAGAGTAGCTTAGCTGGTAAAGCAATGCTTTCGTAAAGCAGAGACCGTGGGTTCGAATCCCATCTCTGGCTCCAGCGGGATTAGTATAGTGTTAGTACGCTTGCTTCCCAAGCAAGAGGTACGAGTTAGATTCTCGTATCCCGCACCAAAATCGACTTTAAGCATTGTGCATTAAGCTTTAAACTATATAGAAGTGGAAGTTCCAAAAAAATATTTGCACGACCGTTTGGTTCTGGCTCTCGTAACGCTAATCTCTGTCCTAGCAGTTATTGGCATTAGTATAGTTTTTTTGCGTTTCGATATTTCTACCAACCCGACTACAATAGCCGCTTATCGGCCCAGTATTTCGGGTAGTAGCCAAATTAGTGGTAAGCCAATAGACATTTATGCCTTGGCGCTGTTTATGGCAATTACGGCTGCTGGTGCGGTGGTTATGAGTGCTCATATTTATCAAATCAGGCGTGAAATTTCTGTATTTATGTTAGCTGGAGCGGCACTCTTGTTATTACTGGCGGCTATTGTGGCAAATTCTCTAATTTCGTTGCAGTAAGCCATGAAGTCTATAGAAATTCCCCACCTGCACGAAAGAGATTGGCGTTACAGATTGCTCGAAATACTGCCGGCTGTTTGTACCTACATTATCCTGTCTTTACCGGTAATTTTAGGTATTATCAGTCCCAAGCTAGCGGCCTATTTTGTGATTGCTTATCTACTTCTTTGGTTCGTACGGGCGGTAGGACTAGATGTACGCATGCTGCAAGGCCACCGTTTAATGAAAGAACACAAAAATGCACCTTGGGACAGGCTCAACCGTGACTTGGAAGACTTAACTCCAAGGGTTCAGAAGCCGGATTGGCACGGCCGCAACTTGGTTCGAGTGGCGGAATACATGGATACATCAGATAGAATCCTGCCTAGCCAGGTTTATCATGCTGTCATCATAGCCTTTTATAACGAATCACGCGATGTAGTAGAACCAACCGTGCGGTCGGTTATAGACGCGAACTTTGACAACAAAAAAATTATCCTATTCTTGGCTTACGAAGAGCGAGGTGGACCAGAAATTGAAAAACTAGCAAATTCACTGGTCAAAAAATACGGCTCAAAATTTTACGGAGCCGAAGCGGTAAAGCACCCGGCCAACATCTCTGGAGAAGTTATTGGCAAAGGTGGTAATGTAACATTCGCTGGCAGACGCCTGCATAAATACTTAAAAGAACAAAAAATTGACCCGGCCCATGTGCTGGTAACAACACTAGACTCAGACAACCGGCCGGATAAACAATATTTTGGCGCACTAACCTACACTTATTGTTCGACTGAAGAACCCAAAAACTCATCTTACCAGCCCATAACCATGTATACCAACAACATATGGGATGCACCGGCGCCAATGCGTGTCATAGCTACCGGTAATTCATTTTGGAATATAGTACTTAGCCAGCGCCAGCACCTACTGCGTAACTTTTCGGCTCACGCCCAGCCTATGAGCGCGCTGATAGACACTGACTTTTGGTCCGTACGGACAATTGTAGAAGATGGTCATCAGTACTGGCGGACTTTTTTTCGCTACGACGGCAAATATGAAGTCTACCCTATATATGTGCCTATTTACCAAGACGCCGTACTAACAGACAAATACAAGCGAACACTAAAAATGCAGTTTGTCCAAGTTCGCCGCTGGGCTTGGGGCGCCAGTGACATTGCTTATGTTTTTACCAAAGGCTTTTTAACACCCAACAAAGTGCCGCTGTCTAGAATGATGGGCCGGTTTCTGCGTCTCTGTGAGGGCCACCTCAGCTGGTCTACGGCTCCTCTAATATTGTTACTGGCAGGGTTGGTTCCTTTTTTCATAAACCCCGAAAGCTATATTGCCAACCAGTTGCCACAGGTGGCCAGCCGCCTCCAACAAATTGCTATGTTTGGTATTTTGATTTCGCTGTATTTGACCATTCGCAACCTGCCGCCCAGGCCCGAACGCTACAAACGCCACCGCACGGTATGGATGATGCTGCAGTGGGTTTATTTGCCAATTACTTCTATAATCTACAGTTCTTTTGCGGCTATTTACGCTCAAACTAGGCTAGCAACAGGGCATTACCTGGGCTTTATTGTTACCGAAAAAGCCGTCGCCGGCACCAAAACTGAAACTACTGAAACTAAAAAATCTCTTTTTCGCCATCTCATCCGCCATTGAAAATTAACAATTACCTGAAAAGTTAAACTTGCAGGCTGGGGTGGTCGGCAGCGTAATGCAAGTAGGCGCGTTTATCTAATTTTTTTAGAACATCTGCGGCACAAGCGCTTATTTGTCTCTTCTCAAACAGGGGTTGGCTTGGCAGTTTAATTAAATTTTGAACGGTTGTATAGGTAGCTTCTCTTGCTGCGGTGTAGCGGTCTGGTCTATGTTTCATAACTAATAGAAAGTCGGCAAACAATTTGTCTGCCAGAAAAGGCTTTGTAGAGGCTCCAGAACGGACTAAAAGGGAGGTAGACAGGTCTATAGCTTCGTGAGTGGTAAAAACAGCCTTGCAAGCCTTACATTGGCGCCGGCGCCACACCTGGTTGTTCCGCCGCTGCGGACGACTATTTACTACACCTATATCAGAGCGACAATATGGACAATTCATATCTGTTTACTTTTTACCATTATATTTCACCAATATTGCTAAAATTATAATCTTA
>CAYUXQ010000022.1:3470-7947 GCA_964448925.1 uncultured Candidatus Saccharibacteria bacterium
TTTTACCATTAACTCTTTACCGTGCATTAACAGTAGCCCATTCACAATGGAAAACGGTAAACAGTAAACGCACAGTAAATGGAGAATTGTGAATGGCTAAATAGTCCTGAACCATGTCAACATGTTGACATAACGGAGTTAAAAAAGCTAGTGGATATCTTGCTAAAAAGTGTGGATTTATAGGGTTAACCGCTCCTTTAGTCGTCGCAAACCCTGACCATATTGCTTCAAAGCTTTTTTCACGCCTGATAACTTCACATTTATACTGATAGGCTTCATAGTAAATTACTCTCCAGGGGGTTCCGTTTCTGGTAGATATCACGCGTTTCGAATTATGGGACTTAAGTCGTGATTTAAGGTTGGCTGATCGTCCAATATAATATAAGCCCATCTTATCGCTGTATAACAGATACAAATAATACATTATCTCGCCTAAAACAAAACCCCGCACTTATCTCGATAAGTGCGGGGTAGGAGAACTACCCCTGTGATACAACCTGTGTTCGTACTCGCCGAACTCGGTTCTTTAGGGGTTTTGTGTTTGCAATCTCCTCGTAAAACAGCTTGAATTCCTCAAGCGGGTTACGCTTTTTGCTACTCACAAATACCTCGTGATTAACCTGGTTATGCTACCAGTAATCTGCTAATAAGTCAATACTCGCGACCTCTGTAATTGTTATGTTTACTTGCAGTACAGTTAGTTCGTCCTATCTGTTAAAATCAATCCTATATGCTAAAACCAGTATTCAAGGAGTTACAAGGTGGTAAAAAAGCCAACCGTAGTGGAATTCTCCACACTAGGGATGCGGATGTGCTTACCCCCTTTTTTATGCCGGTAGCTACCCGCGGCGCTGTAAAGGGCCTGGAGCCAGGGCAAGTAGCGGCTACGGGTGCCCAGGTACTATTGGCTAACACCTATCATTTGCATCTTTCCCCGGGTGAAAAAACGGTTAAAAAACTGGGTGGTATTCAGAAGTTTGCCAACTGGCAAGGGCCTATGCTGACTGACTCGGGTGGCTTTCAAGTTTTTAGCCTTGCTAAAGTGCGCAAAATCACCGAAGAGGGCGTGGAGTTTAAAGATCCCAAAACGGGGGACATTGTCTTTATTTCTCCCGAAAAATCAATGCAAATCCAGCTAGACCTAGGTGCTGACATTATTATGGCTTTTGACGATTTAACAGGTTTAGATAGCAACGCCCGAACCAGAACAACAGACGCCGTAGACCGAACGCATCGCTGGCTAGTGCGCTGTATAGCCGAATTTAAGAAGTTGACCAAAAATGTACCAGAGTCCCAAAAACCGCTCCTTTTTGGAATCCAGCAAGGGGGACTAGATAAAAAGCTGCGTAAAATGAGCTTGGAATTTGTACAATCTCAAAGTATTTCAGGGGTTGCCATTGGTGGCCTTTCGGTAGGTGAATCGCGGGCTGAAATGCACGAAATGCTTGAATATCTGGCTCCGCTATACGACAAAAACCGAGTTCGCTATCTGATGGGGGTCGGCGATCCGGTTGATGCTAGGTTTGCCATAGAGCATGGGATAGATATGATGGACTGCGTGATGCCGACTCGCAACGCTCGGCACGGCAGTGTTTGGGTTCGCAACGGCTGCACCGCCTCTTCCTGCCAGTCTGCAGAACCACCTGCACCGAAGAGGCTCACAACGCGGAGCGGCGTCAAAACCTCCGGTTTTCCTTCGGAGTACCATGAGTACACCTCTGTACGCTCCTCGGCTTTTCCTAGCTCCGCATCTGTGTGCAGCCGTTGCGGCGCACCTTTTGATAGTAAGCTGAATTTAACAAACTCTAAGTTTGCCAATGACCTCGAGGTGATTGATAAAAACTGCGATTGCCACAGCTGCCGTACAGGCTTTAGTAGGGCGTTTTTGCGTCAATTATATAGAAGCGAAAATCCGCTGGGCGGCAGCCTTGCTAGCATCCACAACCTCCGCTACTTGGCGCGGATTTTCGAAGAGTACCACTAAAGACTTACTCCTGGAACTTGCGAAAAGCTAGGGCAGTTACTCCACCACCAAAGCCGAGAGAATTACTAATAACTAAGTCAATTCCTTTTAGAGGTTTTGCAACGGCTGGAGCCAACCAAAGCCCATCGGTTTCGTCAATTGGTGACTCAAGATTGCGTGAAGGTGGAACAATGTTTTGGTTCAATGCGGCTATAGAAAACACTGCTTCAATTGCTCCAGCCGCACCCATAGTGTGGCCGGTTGCTCCTTTGGTAGAGCCCACCCAAACTTCGTTTCGCTTCACTCTATTATTTCTGATAAACTCTTGAATCACATCTGCTTCTATAGGGTCGCCTTCGGCTGTGCTGGTAGCGTGGGCATTTATGTAAACAGTTTCTCCCACGGCTAACTTGGCCATCTGGGCGGCTTGAGTCATGGCTCTAACGGCACCTTCAATTCCGGCTTTGGTTCTGCTGGCAGCATCTGTAAAACTGGCATAGCCGGCTAGTTCGGCCAGTATTTGGTGCGGCTGAATACCTCGGTTTTTTGCATTCTCCCAAGTTTCCAAAACTAGTGCCCCAGAACCTTCGGCCATAACCAAGCCATTGGCATCTTTATCAAAAGGCCGCGAAGCGGTATATGGGTTATCGTTGGCCGTAACAGCGTCAATTACCCCAAAATAGCGCATGTTAGCAATTTCCAGTGGTGCGTCGGCTCCGCCGGCCACAGCCACTTTAGCTACTGGCGGCATGTCTTGTCGGTATGCTAAAAGCGACCTAGCGGCTATATCAATTGCCAAGGCTCCGCTGGCACATTCCCAACCAAGCATCGGACTTGGATTTTTGGTGCCAAACTGCATTGCTACCGAAGTCGCTGTTCTGGCTGGCAGACTCTTAAACAAATCCGACGGTCTTAGCCTGCCATTGCCGGCTGCCTGGGTTGAGTAGCCCAACCCCGCAAAGGTGGTTCCCATGTAAAGCCCGACATCAAAAGGGTCTACTTGTGCAGCGTCCACAGTCAGCTTATCGTCAAGCAAAGCAGCTTGGTCTAGCGCCTCATAAACCGCTCTTATGCCTAGCAGAGCGCTTCGGTGCAGGTAGTTCCTATCTGTTTTAACTGCTAAGTCTTTAAAATCTGCAGGTAGTTCGAATCCTGGTACGCTGGCAACTACTTTAGCGCCCAGTTCTTCGTAACCTGGGCTATCTGCCAGAGGTGACATAGCTATTGGCTCTATGCCGTGTTGGCCTTTTTCTAAGCTTTCCCAGCTTCGCCTTGCATTCAAACCCAGGGGTGTCACGGCACCTATTCCGGTTACTACTACTCGTTGGTTGTCTGGAAAACTTTCGGATTTACTCATATTTACTTATGGTGGGTGCGGAGGGATTTGAACCCCCGACTTCTACAACGTCAATGTAGCGCTCTAGCCAACTGAGCTACGCACCCTCGTTCGAACAGACTAATACTACCACGAAAGAGCAGGCGCTTAAATTACCTTATAAGGCATAAGCATCATAACGCTACCTATCATATTTGATATAATGCTAGACAATGTAAACTTGCAAAAATCTACTAGCCTAATCCTGCTAGCCTATGTATACTCGTGTTTAGGTTGAGTTTTGCCGAGTTGTTAACCAACAAAGCAAAAAAAGCCGATGAATGACATTGCGAGATCACTCATCGGTTTTTTGTTAAGGCAAAGGGCGCAAAAGTTCCAGCCTTACTTTCTTATCTGTTACTTAGGTGTTATTATGTTACCGAAAGAGGTAGCCAAATGACCGAAGATAGCCAAAAACCAGACCACCGACGGCTGGGGCAAGACCTAGACCTATTTGTATTTTCCGACCTTGTAGGGTCGGGTCTACCACTGTTTACGCCGCGTGGAACCATACTTAGGGACGAGCTTTTGGGCTTTTCAGAGGAGCTGCAACGCAAAAACGGCTTTTCTAAGGTGGCGATACCCCATATAACCAAAAAAGACCTATATGAAACCAGCGGCCACTGGGCAAAGTTTGGTGACGAGTTGTTTTTGGTCAAAAGCCAAGAAACTAAGGACCAAATGGTACTGAAACCCATGAATTGCCCTCACCACATACAAATTTATGCCAGTCGCCCAAGAAGCTACCGCGAACTACCAATCCGCTACATGGAAAACACTATTCAGTACAGAGACGAAAAGAAGGGCGAACTTAACGGTCTTAGCCGGGTAAGATCCATTTCTATAGATGACGCCCACATATTTTGCCGTCTGGAAGAGATTGAGCAAGAGTTTACCACTATTATGGAGATGATTAAGGAAATGTACGGTGTTTTTGGTATGGAATTCCGGGCACGGCTTTCTTTTCGCGACGACTCCGACGAATACCTGGGAGATAAGCAAAACTGGGACAAAGCCCAAGCTATTATTGAAGAGGTTGCTAAGAAGTTAGGCCTTACTTACGACATAGCCGAAGGCGATGCTGCTTTTT
The DNA here is from genome assembly GCA_964448925.1 of uncultured Candidatus Saccharibacteria bacterium. Lineage (GTDB taxonomy): Bacteria > Patescibacteriota > Saccharimonadia > Saccharimonadales > UBA10212 > JAYTJL01. Next base: position 7,899 of record CAYUXQ010000022.1, read on the forward strand.
ACGGGCCTAAGATAGATGTGAAGCTCACGGATGCTCTGGGACGTTTATG
>CAYUXQ010000022.1:7957-13098 GCA_964448925.1 uncultured Candidatus Saccharibacteria bacterium
TAAGGACTCGCTTGGCAGAGAGTGGCAGCTGGCTACTGAACAGCTGGACTTTGTAATGCCAGAAAGGTTCGGGCTAACTTATATAGACTCCGACGGCAGCGAAAAACAGCCGGTTATGATCCACAAAGCTCTACTGGGCTCTTTTGAGCGTTTTTTGTCTGTTTATCTGGAGCACACCAACGGCAAATTCCCGGTTTGGCTGGCTCCCGAGCAGATACGAATAGCCACTATAAACGACGAAAAACCAGTTATTCATAAAACTTTCGAAATCCTAGACAAGGCTAAAGAACTAGGCTTGCGAGTTGAATTAGACAACTCCAATGAAAGCATGGGCAAAAAGATTCACACTGCCGAAGCCATGAAAGTGCCATACACCCTGGTAATTGGCCCCAAAGAAGCCGAGAGCGGCAAAGCCACCCCAAGGGTTCGGCAAGACCTCAAAGAACTGGTCGAAATGGGTATTGACGACTTTTTAGCCTCTGTTGCCGAGCAAACCAAAACTCGTTCTTAATTATGGACGAAGTTAGTGAGGGGTTTAAACAGCGAGTTTATGCCGTAGTAGCTTCCATTCCCAGGGGCAAAGTGATGAGCTACGGTCAAATAGCGGCACTTTGTGGCAGCCCAAGAGCAGCGCGGATAGTCGGTGGGGTCGCCCATTTCGGCGACCCAGACCTGCCATGGCAGAGGGTGGTGATGAAAGACGGAGGACTAGCTACCGGCTACCCCGGAGGTGTTACTGGCCATCGAGTCGCGCTAGAAGCCGAAGGAATTGAGTTTGTAGATAATCATGTCAAGATGTCTACCCACCTCTGGCGCCCTTAGACCACCCAAATTTAAAAAATCATAACCAATTAACTTTTATGAACGATCGTCTAAGATTGTTAGTAATGGGAAAATATGCAACTAGCGTTAAGATAATTAACAATATCCTGAAGGCTATAATAATGACTGGCTTGGCAGGTGCCGTAGTGGTAGCTCCAAGCGCTTTGATTCTAGGCGACAAGGCGCTTAGAGAGTTAGACAAGAGGGAAAGTAGGCGTAAGCTCAGGAGCACTTTGTCATATATGCAGAGGAAGTCACTTATAAATTATCGCGAAATGTCCGATGGTAATCTGAAAATAAAGATATCCGCAAAAGGTAAGAAGAGAATCTCAAAAGTAGAGTTTGATGATATGCAAATACCAAAACAGGAAAAATGGGACGGAAAATGGCGGCTAGTTATGTTTGATATCCCAGAGCATTACAGGAAATCAAGATCTGCGTTAAGTCGGAAACTAAGGCTAATGGGATTTCATCAATTGCAGAAGAGCGCCTGGATCTACCCATATCCATGCCAAGAGCAGATCGAAATAGTTAGGCGGGTTTTCTCTGTTTCTCTGGATGAAATAGTTCTGGCTGAAGTAGTTTCGATTGACCAAAAAGGCTTTCTAAAGAAAAAATTCAACCTATGACTTTTCCGAACGATCGTCCAAAAAAGTTAGGAGGAGGGCAAAAAAACAAATTAATTGTAATTGTGGGTCCAACTGCGTCGGGGAAGTCGGGTTTGGCTATGAAATTAGCCGGCAACTACAATGGTGAGATTGTTTGTGCCGATTCACGCACCATTTATAAAGGAATGGATATTGGAACCGCCAAACCAACTTCAGATGACCAGAAAAAAATCAAACACTGGGGTCTAAACTTGGTAGAACCCGGTCAGCGCTACAGCGCTGCTGATTTTAAAAAGTATGCAAAGGCAGCTATTGCAGATATTCAAAGCAGGGGCAAGCTACCGGTGCTTGTTGGTGGGAGTGGTCTTTATATTGATAGCGTTCTGTTTGATTATCAATTCTCTGAACCAGGAGCCGAGAGGGACGCAAAGAATCCCCGACACTTAAAAAAAGCTATCCAGCCTAATAATAAAAGAATTCTTCCAAACACATTAATTGTCGGCATAAGGCCGACCGACGAAGTGCTAAAAGAACGAATCGCTAAAAGGGCAGAAGCTATGTTCGCGCAAGGCATTATCAATGAATCGCGCGAGCTTTTTCAAAAATATGGACTCAAGAAATTTGAAGGTACATCCGGTATTGCGTACCAGTCGGCAGCGCGACTGATGCAAGGCAAAATTACCCAACAGCAAGCTACAGAAGAAATTAAAAAAGCCGAGTGGCAATACGCTCGCCGGCAAAAAACTTGGTTTAAAAGAAATGAATACATAAAGTGGTTCAATAGCTCTCAAGCTGCTGAAAAGTGGTTAAAAAACAGCTACTGAACACATAAAACAACATAACTTTATAGCTCAGTTTGCTACAATGTAGTTAGTGGGTAATCTGAGTATTCTTTGCATCGGAAAGAGCAGCCCGAGCATCGGATTTACTCCGTGCCCGGAGCGATGAGAAACCCTGAAAGGGTGTCTCATAAGGCGAAGCCGCCAATAGGGAGAAAAACATGTTTGAGCAACTGTTTGGATCAAAAACCCGCGTTAAGCTGTTGCAGCTGTTTTATACAAATCCAAACCGGGCATTTTATGTGCGCGAAATCACTCGCAAAATAGACGAGCAGATTAATTCCGTCCGTCGAGAACTAGCCAATTTGCAGAGCGTGGGCATCATTACATCCGAAGCCAACAACAACCGTATTTATTATGAAGTCAACCAAGCATATGAGCATTATCATCCGTTGCAAGTTCTGTTTGGTGGTGTGACATCTAGCTCAACCGCTAAGGCCCCGGCACTAAAAAAGCCTCGATCCAAGTTCAAAACAACAGCAGCAACACCTGAAAAAGCTCCACCGGCTGATGTTGCCCCGGAGCACCCATTGGCAAAAATAGTCAGAGCTGCCGGCAGAGTAGATTTAGCCGTATTGACCGGGCAGTTTACTCGAGATGAGTTGGCCGGCATAGATGTTTTGCTGGTCGGCGACCTCAACCAATCTAAAGTTACTAAGTTAATGAACGAACTGGAAAGTTCGGAGAACAAAGAACTGCGCTACACCACCATGACGCTTTCCGACTTTAAATACCGTGTGCAAATACATGACAGGTTTATTACGAATGTGTTAGAAGCTAAGAAACAGGTTATAATTAATAGTCAAGACCTACCAATAAATATATAAAGGAGCGTGATGGATCCCGTTAGAACCCAAAATACTCACATGTATTATCTACATTTTGAAGCATGCAAGCGATTCATGCCGTTGGTAGTGGCTTGGAAGGTAAGTGGATTCTAACGGGATGGAACTAACATACTACGGGGCCAACTGCCTGCGCATTATCACCAAGAAAGCCCAGATTGTAGTTGATGACAACTTAGACAAACTGGGTCTAAAAACCGTTACCAAACCTTCCGACCTATCACTGCGCTCATTTGTGGGGGTTCCGTTGCATGTGTCGGCATTTATGGCCGATATGCCGGGAGAATACGAAGTAGCCGATGTAGCTATACACGGGGTGGCCGCTCGCGCCCATATGGACGAAGAAGACAAAACAACCGCTACCATCTTCACGGTGGAGTCCGGAGACCTCAAACTAGCTGTTTTGGGGCACATCTACCCCGAGCTGTCTGATGAGCAGCTAGAAGCTATTGGTATGGTGGACATTTTGGTGGTACCGGTGGGTAACAGCGGCTACACCATGGACGGTGTAGGCGCGCTAAAACTTATCAAACAGATAGAACCCAAAGTAGTCGTTCCAACGCACTATGCCGACAAAGCTGTTAAGTACGAAGTCCCCCAGGTAGAGCTGTCCGAAGCTCTCAAGAATATGTCTATGGAGCCATCTGAAACTTTAGACAAATTAAGAGTCAAGCCTGGAGAGCTAGCCGACACTACCCATTTGATTGTGCTCAACCGCCAGTAGTACTAGAGGAGGCCTTTTTTCTTGAGGCTTCGGATAGCATTGGTGCTGACTTTTACCTTTACTTTTTTGCCGTCAATCACTAAAGTTTTGGTTTGCAAATTTGGCTTCCAAGTTTTCTTGGTGTGGCGCTGAGAAAAACTCACATTGTGGCCGTGCTGTTTGCCTTTTTTATCGAATTCTAATCGTTGCATAATTCAAAGGCCAATTATATCTGTTAAACCCCTGTAGGTCAACTCTTATCCGTTTACTGTTTACCATGCATTTACCATTTTTCGTTAGCTATGGTGAATAGATCACTGATAATGCATGGTTAATGGTGAATTGTGAATGATAAACTGTTAACAATGGATATTGATCTTCAGAGCATTGCCATTCTGCTGGTAGTACTGCTTTTTAGCATGTCTATCCACGAAATGATGCATGCTTTTACCGCGCACTGGCTGGGCGACGACACAGCTCATGACATGGGCAGGGTAACACTCAACCCACTCAAACACATTGACCCGTTTTTTACCGTAGCTCTACCTCTGTTACTATTGATTTCTGGTAGCCCATTCCTGTTTGGCGCCGCTAAGCCCGTACAGGTTAACTTTCATCGTCTTCGCTATGGTGAATACGGCGGAGCCATAGTGGGTATGATTGGTCCGGTGACCAATCTAGTCATAGCTGTGGTAGCAGCGGTGCTGTTTAACAGCTTAAATCCCGTGCTGGGAACGACCATATACCAAGTATTTCAACTGACAATAATGTTAAATGTAGGCCTTTTTGTGTTTAACAGCATACCTTGGCCACCGTTAGACGGCAGCCGCTTGCTGTATGCCTTTGCTCCTCGTCCGCTGCAACAGCTGATGGAATCCATTGAATCACTTGGTTTGGTGGGGCTTATGGTGTTTATTTTTATTTTCTACTCTTTAGGAGGGACAGTGGGGGTAGCGATGACCAAGCTAGTAAATGTGCTAGCCCCAGGCCTTATCCTTTAGCCCATTAACTATTCACCACTAAGCGTGCGCTATCCATAATCCATACTCCGTTCACCATGGAAAAAGGTAAACGGAAAAACGCACGGTAAATCGATTATGCTAAACAGAAAATGCAAGTGCTATAATGTATATAGGTCGGCAAAAGACCAGCACAAAATTATCTGAACACTTTAAACGATTACTGGGAGCCCTATATGCGGATAGGTCCGTGGACCTGGCGTGCGGGTACCCACTTTGCTAACGCAGAGTTAATCGCGTGCTACTTTTAGCCGACCACCAAAGTAAAAAGCCCAGGGTTAACTCTGGGCTTTTTACTTTGGTCG
>CAYUXQ010000023.1:0-12996 GCA_964448925.1 uncultured Candidatus Saccharibacteria bacterium
CATAAATAACTGGCTTGATACTAAGTAAATGAAGGTCGGATAAGTGTTTGTTATTGATTTTGGCTTGTGACAACAGAGTGCCGTTTTCTAGGCTCTCTCTTGCTGCTAGCAGGGTTTCGAAGGCTGGGCGAAGTTTGGGGTTGGCTTTAGATTCTTTTTCTAACCTAGGTAAGCGATTGGTGACAGTTTGCAGGTCGGCCAGCGCTAGCTCGGTGTTGATAATTGCAATATCATTCTTGGGGTCTACCCCTGAGTCTATATGCTGAACATTAGTGTCAGAAAAAGCTCTGACCACATGGCAAACGGCATTACAAGTTCGAATGTTGGCCAAAAACTGGTTGCCCAAGCCTTCGCCCTGGCTAGCTCCGGCTACCAAGCCAGCGATGTCTACAAAAGTTACTGTAGCAGGAACAATTTTCTGTGTTTCGTATAGCTTGGCTAGTTTTGCAAGGCGGGGGTCGGGTAATGGAACAACGCCTGTATTTGGCTCAATCGTGGCAAAAGGGTAATTAGCTGCCAGCACTTCGGCGTCAGTCAGGGCGTTAAAAAGGGTAGATTTGCCAACATTAGGCAGACCTACTATGCCTATGGATAAACTCATACTGGCATTATTTTAACAGATGAGAATCAGAGGGTGTTGTAGAGTTTAGGTACTAGCTGTATACTGCCTAGATATGAAGACGGTTACGCTTAAGTGCAAACTGCCTTTGCTGATAGTTTCTGGATTTGCCCTAACAATCTTTATGGGTGTATTTGCTATGCGCGTAGAAGCAGCTGGGCTGAGCTGCACATCTACAACATTAAAGCCGACTTGCCCTTATTTCATTACAACTGGTTCAGATATATTTACGGGCGCCTGGTTTAACTCTGGTGGCTCATGTAGTACTAATTACCAAGGCCCCAATTATAGTTCGCCAGTTACCGATCAGTATGAGGGGGCAATTATGGCATACGCCGATGGTAGCTCGGCCAAGGGCGCCAATTCGCAGTTTGGAGCTTTTTCGCTTGGCTATATTGAGGGAGATAGTGGAGCCAATGAGTATGGCTTTTTGACCCAGTCTATAGCTGGGGGCAAGGCCGAGCTGTCTTTTGCAAATAAAGGGTCTAACCTGAATAGTAACTGGGGCGGAATGTTTGCAGGCAATAATTCTAAAGGTAGCTGTATTAGTGACTACTATAGTTCAAAGCAAAGTCCGGGTACGAGTGCTTGGGCAGGAGACTTTACAGCTAAAGGGTTATTTACTATGCCTTCAGGTACTTTCAATGGCGGAGCTGTAGCAACGGTAGCGGCAGTCTCAAACATTTCTATTGTGCTAAACGGCAATCTTAAAATTTCTAACAACTTTTTTTTCGGGCCGCACATCGACAGTACCCCGCCTAAATTTGGTTTTGTGGTTAAGGGGGATATTTACATAGACAAAAGTGTTACTCGGCTAGATGGTTGGTATATAGCCCAGCCTAACGGCGCTAATGGCGGCATAATCTGGACTTGCACCGACAAATCCACAGAAGGCAACCCAGCCGGAGGCGAGACAACTGATAAATGGATGAAGGATAATTGCGGTAATCAACTTGTAGTCAACGGCGCCTTAACAGCCGCCGGTGTCAGGCTGGGCCGAATTACCGTTGGTGGTCCTGGTATACCCGGTACGCCTGCCGAAACTATCAACTATAATTCTGACATGGTTACCGGCGGAGGATTCTTTAACAGTCAAAACAAAACCTCTGGTAAAATTCAGAACCTCATAAGCTTGCCACCAGTTTTCTAGAATTTTCACTTATACCTAAAACAAACCTAGTCAACCCCATAATGCTAATGTATAATCAAAACCGAGAATGAGCAGGATACAAAAACAGATAATAAATCAGACTCAGAAAACAAAGGAAAGCATCCTGAAAAGGGTATAGCTAATGAGTATACTGAGTGGGGTATCTGACTTTTTCGGACTAGATATTGGCACCACTACCCTTAGGGCTGTGCAGCTAAAAGGTGCTGGCCCAGTCAAAGCACTAGACTGTTATGGCCAGCTGACTATTCCAGGTTTGGCTGCTGCCAGTGACGCTAAAATCGACAAACAGAAAATGGTCGATAGTATAAAACAACTAATAAAGCAGTCGAGTATTTCTGCCAAGGCAGTAGCTGTCAATCTGCCGAGCAACAAAGTATTTACCACTGTTATTGACATGGACAAAATGAGTCCCTCAGACCTTTCAAAAACGATTAGGTATCAGGCTGAGTCATTTATTCCTACACCACTTGATAAGTCAAAAATCGACTGGGCGGTAATTGGCGATTCACCAAAAGACCCTAAAAAAATAGAGGTACTGCTGTCTAGTGTGCCAATCGATTTTGCCGAAGACCGACTCAGCATTCTAGAAGCTGCGGGGTTAAATGTAGTTGCTTTCGAACCAGATGGATTAGCACTGGTTCGGGCGATAGTGCCAGCTGATTCGACCGTTCCACAGATGATAGTCGAAATAGGCAATATTGCCACTGATATAGTCATAGTTATGAACGGCGCTCCCCGGCTTACCAGGGCCCTCCCGACTGGCTCAGACTCTATAGTCCGTGCTGCTCAGCAAACCTTGAACATTGAGAACAATCAAGCGGAGCAATATGTTTTTAAATTTGGTCTCAGCAAGGACAAATTAGACGGGCAAGTTTATAACGCGATTATAGGCTCGATTGAGACTCTGATGGGTGAAATTGAAAAATCGATTAAGTTTTTTGAAAGTCGTTATCCCCAAGTTAAACTAGACCGCATTGTTGTTACTGGCGGAGCATCTATTATGCCAGAATTACCTCTACATATAGCCAATAAGTTCGGTATTAATGTTGAAATAGGCAATGCCTGGCGAAATATATCGTTCCCACCTGGTCAGCAAAATGAGCTTCTGGGAGTTTCTAATCATTTTGCTGTTGCTGCCGGTCTAGCGGAGAGAACTTCATGAGTAGCGTTCAGTTCAATCTACTGCCGGATGTAAAACTGGAATATGTCAAAGCCCAGCGCATGCAAAACCTTATAGTCAGCGTATCTATTCTGGTTGCTGCTGTTAGTTTTGGTCTGTTTATTCTTACGCTTTTTACAGCTGATGTTGTACAGAAAAAACAACTTTCTGATTCAGCCAAAGACCTTAAATCATACACATCAGAGCTCAAAGCCAAGCCCAATGTCGAGAAAATAGTGACTGTCCAGAACCAATTGGCGTCACTTGTGCCTCTGCACCAGAGCAAGCATATCACTTCTCGTCTTTTCACCTATTTGCCAGCTCTCACGCCTACAACAGTTCAGATAAGCGATCTTTCGCTCGACCATAGCACCAACACAGCTCAGATTACTGGTTCTAGCGATAGCCAGCAGAGTATTAATACTTTTATAGATTCATTGAAATTCACGACAGTCAAAGTTGGTAGCTCCAACGAGTCCAAAAAAGCCTTTAGTAATGTGTTAGAAACCGAGTTTTCTATTGATACAGCCGGCAAAGGCGCAAACTTTACCATTACAGCACAATACGATCCGGATCTGTTTAGTAACAACCTTAACGGTCAGCAGCCGGCCCTTACTGTTCCCAAACTAACTAGCACTCGCTCAGTTATCGAAGATCCAGCCAACTTATTGTTCAACGGTAGCATAGCGCCACCAAAAGAAAAGAAGGGGAGCTAAAGAGTAATGAAAGTGAATATCCCCACAAAACATATGCAGATAGAACAAGCTAATTCTCGAATTATGCTAGTTGTGGCAGTAGCCAGCGTAGTTACTATTTTTTCACTAGTCTCAGCCAAGACCTTACTACTGCAAATTAACCATCAGCGTCATATCATAGGAGCGCGTAGCGCAGCCGTAAAACAGCTAAAAAAGAATATTGAAGTAGCCGACAGTCTGGAAAACTACTTTGATGCTTTTAATTCAGCCAACCCTAACATGATAGGTGGTATAGCTAACAATAGCGCAACAGGGCCATCGGATGGCGACAATGCCCGGATAACGCTCGATGCTTTGCCTAGTGTTTATGACTATCCAGCTCTTGTCACAAGCCTAGAAAAAATTCTCAAAACTCAGCAATTATCAGCTATTTCCATTACTGGTACTGACCAGTCAGATACCCAGGACAACAAACCATCAGTTTCTCCGAAGGCCGGTCCAATAGAAATTATTAGTTCTGGTACCGGCAACTATGATGCTATCCAAAATGTAATAAAAGACCTAGAGCGTTCAATAAGGCCATTTGACATTGTAAAGTTTGAGCTCCAGGGTAACGAAACCAAGCTTCAGATGACTGCCACTGTCACTACCTACTACCAGCAAGCCAAAAGCTTGGACCACGCCACCAAGGAGGTTAAGTAATGAATCCCGTTAGACTTCAAAAATTATCAACATTAATATACCGCTTGAAGCAAGCATGTTATTCAAGATGCAAAATATGGTTGCGAGCGTCGTGGAGTCTAATGGGATGAAACAAAAAGATATAGCTACTTTGGTATTGATTGCAGGCATAGCAGCCTTTGTTTCGTTTGCGCTGTCTAAAGTTATTTTTAAAGATGCATTTCAAAAAGTTGAAGTACCGGTTGTGCAGCCACTTAGTTCTGACTTTCCGCAGATCAAAGGCGACCCAGACTACCAAGCTATTTTCTATAATGGCGCGTTAGACCCAACTCAGCTAATCCAAATTGGCAATACACAAAACAACCAGCCCTTTGTCGGCCAGTAGCGGTTTGGAGGCTTTTCTAAGAAGTATGATTCACCCAGGCTTCAAGAATTACTATTACAGGTGCAGTATTTGGAGCAAGCAAACAACTTCGTATGCGAGCAGAGCTATAAACCCTTGTGGGGTCTAATGGTATGAATGTTCTCTCTGCTACTACTCAGGAAAAAGTCGAAGAGATATTGCTTGCTGACGGCATTATGACAGAGGTCGAGATGGAAAACCTCAAAGATCGTTCTGCTAAAAACTCTGAGCCGCTTTTTAGTATTCTCTTGAGCGAAGGACATGTTAGCGATGAGCAACTTACTAAGGCCCTAGCTCAGGTAAACAGTTTGCCTTATGTAAATCTTTCTAAGGCTACCATAGACTCGGCTACACTTGGTCTTTTGCCAGTCGATGTTGCCGAACACTATATGGCCGTACCGCTGGGAGAAATGCAAAGCCGGCTAGTTGTTGCTATGTTAGATGCTGACAACTTACAGGCAATAGATTTTTTGAGTAACAAAGTAGGCCGCCCTCTAAAGGTCTATGCTGCCAGCGAATCTGGGATTAAACATAGTTTAGAACACGGCGTTACTTCTCTGCTTGGTTCTATGGGGGCAATAGCCAAAGACCAGAAAGAAGGTTCGGAAGAAACCGCTGAAGGCAGCGGCAATAAGAGCAGCAACAAGGAAAAAGGATCCGGTCTGAAGCCAAACGAAGACAAAAAAGTCCAGACCATAGTTCAGGATTCCCCAATAAGTCGTGCCCTTTCGGCTATCATGGACTACGCCGCCAAAAACCGCGCAAGTGATGTTCACATAGAGCCCCTGGAAAAAGAACTAAAAATCCGCTGCAGGGTAGACGGTGTCTTGCGCGAAATTATGAAGCTGCCCAAAAGCGCTGAACCACCATTGGTTAGCCGAATCAAAATTCTTGCCAATCTTAAAATTGACGAGCACCGCATACCACAAGATGGCCAATTTACCATCAAAGTAGATAAAAGAGCCATTGACTTGCGTATTGCTATTAGCCCGACTGTGTGGGGCGAGCAGGTAGTGATGAGACTTCTAGACAAAACAGGTACCAGCTTGCGCTTAGAAGACATGGGTTATTATGGACGAGCTCTGCGGTCAATCCGAAAGGGCCTAAAACAACCTCACGGAATGATCCTAACCTCTGGCCCGACCGGCTCTGGTAAGTCCACTAGCATGTATGCCATGATTCAAGAAATCATGACGGACTCTATAAATATAGTCACCCTGGAAGACCCTGTAGAGTACAAAATGGAGGGAGTTAACCAAATCCAGGTCAATGCTGATATTGGGCTGACCTTTGCCACCGGTCTGCGTTCTATTTTGCGCCAAGACCCTGATGTGGTGATGGTCGGAGAAATCCGCGACAAAGAAACAGCTAACCTAGCTGTCCAGGCAGCCTTAACAGGGCATTTGGTTTTTAGCACCTTACACACTAACTCGGCTGCGGGCATCTTGCCTAGATTGCTGGACATGGGCATAGAACCGTTTCTAATTGCTAGCACAGTGCATACAGTAATCGGTCAGAGGCTGGTGAGGCGTAATGTACCCGGAGGAGAAACCTATCGTTCTACGGCGCCTGAAACAGCCGCCATAAAGGCGGCGGTTGGTAATATTTTACCTAAGAATGGGGCTGACATGCCGAAAGTTGCCGCCGATATGGGCTATCAACGCTTGCCACTGGCGACTCAAAACGCTTATACTCTTATCAAGGGTAAGACCTCGTCGGACAACTCGTCTGGTTACCAGGGGCGTATGGGTTTGTACGAAGTTTTTGAGGTGACCGAGCAAATACAGGACCTCATCATCAAACACGCTACCAGCTCTGCAATCCAAAAGATGGCTCAGGCCCAAGGCATGATTACCATGCGCCAGGACGGATATCTAAAGGCTCTGGCTGGAATTACCACTATCAACGAAGTCAACCGCGTAGCGGCAGGGGACGCCTAAACAGTAAGAAGGTGGGGAATGAACAGTAATCAGTTATCAGTCAACAGCTACCAGATACTTGTTACTGGAGGCTGGCTACTAGAGACTAAAAAGACCGGAGGTCTTTTCTGATGCAGCAAGAACCGAAAATAGAGATACTGTTGGAAGAAGTTGTAAAGCGCAAAGCTTCCGATCTACATTTGCAGACAGGGCTTCAACCAATGTTGCGTGTTGATGGAACGCTTGCGCCAATTCAAGGCACACCACAACTGAGTGAAGAAGCAGTTGAACGGCTGGTTTTTACCATCCTAGACGAAGACCAAAAACAAATACTATTACGAGACAAGGAGTTTGACTTTAGCTTTGCTTTTGGCGACCTAGGCCGTTTTCGTGTAAATGCCTTTCATGAAAGAGGCAACTTAGCTGCTGCTATGCGGCTAATCCCCAACGAAATTAGAACCGTCGAAGATCTCGGTATGCCGCCAATACTTAATAAATTTGCCGATTATCCCAGAGGACTAGTGCTAGTGACTGGTCCGACTGGTTCTGGCAAATCCACCACTCTCGCAGCACTGATAAACAAAATCAACAACGAACGAGCCACACACATTATTACCGTTGAGGATCCAATAGAATACACTCACGAATCACGAAAGGCGCTAATCGCACAAAGAGAAGTGCACTACGATACCTATAGTTTTTCAGCAGCTCTTCGCTCGGCTTTGCGCGAAGATCCAGATGTGGTTTTGATAGGCGAAATGCGCGACCTCGAAACAATAGCCGCTGCCATTACAATTGCCGAAACAGGACATTTGGTTTTTGCAACTTTGCATACCAATAGTGCCAGCCAAAGCATCGACCGTATGGTAGATGTTTTTCCGCCTCATCAGCAGCCTCAGATTCGCTCTCAGTTAGGAAATATTCTTATGGCGGTTTGCTCTCAGCGACTAATTCCAGCTCTGGGGGGCGGGCGCGTTGCGGCGGCAGAAATTTTAGTGGCTACTCCGGCTGTTCGCAATATTATACGAGAAGGCAAAAACTACCAGCTAGAAGCAGTTATACAGACTGGCGCTGAGCATGGTATGCAAAGTATGGACCGCACACTAGTAAACCTTGTTCACAGCGGTATAATCAGCTACGACGAAGCTCGAAACTTCTCGGTAGACCTAGAAGAGCTAGACAGGCTTATGAGAGGCTAAAAATCGTGATTTCATCACTCTATTTACCATTTACCATTTACCATTTACCACTTATTTCTCATTGTTTATTTACCGGTGCATCTCATTTTGAATTGGCAAATGATAAATTACTGAAAACTGAGAACTGTAAACTGAAAACTGCCTCCGGAGGAGGCGCCTAGTGCAAACCTATAATTACAAAGCCCTCGATCAGTCAACTGGTAAAAAAGTAAAGGCCCAAGTAGAAGCCGAAAACGAAAATGCCGCCGCCAAATTACTGGCCGAACGCGGAATGACTGCTTTAGACATCCAGGCCGAAGGTGCCAGTAGCGGTCCGTTAAGTAAATTTCGAGGTCGCATCCCCACTAAGGACAGGGTAGTTTTTTCGCGACAGCTTTCTACTCTTATAAACGCCGGTCTGCCACTAGTGCAAAGCATGCGCTCAGTAGAAGGTCAGACCCACAACAAATCGCTCAAACACATCATTGGTAAGGTTATTAGTGATGTCGAAGCCGGGTCTAGCCTGGCTGACTCTATGAGCAAATACCCCAGAGTTTTCGACCAAGTTTATGTGGCTCTTGTAGCAGCCGGCGAAGCTTCTGGCACGCTGGACAAAAGCTTAGAACGCCTAGCCGACCAGCAAGAAAAAGACGCCGAAATTATTTCCAAAGTCCGCGGCGCTATGGTTTATCCACTGATTGTTATATTGGTAATGATAGGAGTAGTCAGTTTTATGCTGGTTACGGTGTTGCCTCAGGTAGAAGACCTTTACTCGGATCTTCCTGGTGCTAGCTTGCCTATTTTTACACGCCTGTTGCTGAGTGTTTCACATTTTATCATTCATTTTTGGTGGTTGGTCATCCTGGTTGTTATTGTGCTTGGTTTTATCACAACCCGCTGGGCGCGCACCGGACCCGGCAAACAGATAATAGACCGACTAAAGATGACTCTGTGGCCAGTGGGGCCGCTTTTTATGAAGCTGTATATGGCCAGGTTTGCCAGAACTTCCTCTACTTTGGTTGGCAGCGGCGTGCCTATGCTAAAGATGCTTAGTACCACAGCCGAAGCCGTAAACAATGTTCACATAGAACACTCCATTATATTAGCTGCCGAAAAAGTTCAGGGTGGTAAGTCTCTCAGTGAAGCCTTGCAGGACGATCAAAACTTTTTGGAGCTGGTTCCGAACATGATTCATATAGGCGAGCAATCCGGCAACTTAGAAAACATGTTAGGCAAAGTGGCCGACTACTACGAAAAAGAAGTTGACAACCAAATCAAATCTATTTCTACCATCATAGAGCCGGTTATGATGATAGTTATCGGCGTGACAGCTTTGATAATTGTGGCTGCTGTTTTGATGCCTATATATAGCTTGGCAGGCAAGAATATAATTAAGTAACAAAATTATTTTTTCCCGAATATACTTGCGACAAACGCAGGCTAGTATAGCATCTAGCAATAGCACGCAATATAGGGTATTGCAAAATCTTCAGACTACCGTAATATGTAAACATAAGTAAAATAATGTACTATGCAAAAAAATAAGGGGGGCACCCGTTCATGAAACGAAAAATAACCAAGCCAAACGATGGCTTTACCATCATTGAAGTCTTGATAGTGTTGGCCATTGCCGGGCTAATTCTGGCTATAGTCTTTCTGGCCGTTCCAGCACTTCAGAGAAGTTCGAGGAATACATCCATGAAGAATGACGCTGCCAGTGTACTAGCAGGAGTCAATGACTTTATTGCAAACAATGGTGGCGCAGCACCTACCGGACCTGGATCGCAAACTGGTCCGACTATAAATATTGGAACTGGCGCTGGAGTATCTCCAACGGAGGCCAAAGTTAGAGGCAACACAGTTGTTACTATTGCATCCGGGGGGTGCGGAGCAGCTGCACCAACGCTTGGGACGGTCGAAGTACATACTGGGTGCAAGTGTGCTACTGCAACAAGTATGACTGCTGCCAACAGGGCAATATCAGTTTGGTACTCAGTTGAACTGACTAGTGCAGCTACACCTTCTGCTCAGTGCCTTGACAGCTAGAATATAGAGATAGTTAAACTTAAAAAAGAGCGGCTTCACTAGTCGCTTTTTTTATACAATCCACCGTAGCATCGTCTTGCAAGGGTAACCCTATCGCGGGGGTTATCCTTGTAAGGTAGTTCGATGTGTTAGCATTAGGTAAATGGTAACCACAGTTATAGCACTAGGCCTTCTGGGCCTTTGTTTGGGCAGTTTTGTGAATGCCTTGGTTTGGCGTGTATACCAGCAGGAAAAGCTGTCTAATAAAAAGAAAACCCATAAAAAACACTCACCAAGCGCCGAGCTTTCTATTTTAAAAGGCCGCTCTGTGTGCCCCAATTGCCGCCACAAGCTATCTAGTGGCGATTTGGTACCGGTTATTAGCTGGCTAGCCCTAAAAGGGCGGTGCAGGTACTGCAAAAAGCCCATATCTATGCAATATCCATTGGTAGAGCTGGCTACAGGGGCTGTATTCGGGCTGTCTTATTTGTTTTGGCCGGTTGAGCTTGTCGGTGGTCAAATATTGCTACTGGCAACTTGGCTGGTAGTTTCTGTTGGGTTGATGGCGCTACTTGTTTATGACCTAAAATGGATGCTTTTACCAAACCGACTAATCTATCCAAGTGTGCTGATTGCTTTGACCGGCAGAGCTGCCTACCTAGTGTTCTATCAAGAAAATAAACTACAAGCCCTAACTTCGCTAATTTTGAGTGTGGTGGTAGCAAGCGGTATTTTTTGGGTAATTTTTTTAGTGTCCAAGGGCACCTGGATAGGCTACGGCGATGTACGACTAGGGCTGGTAACAGGCACAGTGCTGGCTAGCCCCAGCCTGAGCCTGCTTATGATTTTTACCGCGGCGGTGCTTGGTAGCCTTGCGGCCACTCCTGGTCTGGTATCGGGCAAAAAAAGCATAATGTCCAAAATACCCTTCGGACCTTTTTTAATAGTCGCTACCTGGTTGGTCATTCTGTTTGGTCAAACTGTTTTAGACTGGTACGCCAACTTTCTTTCGTAGACTTTCTGCCGTACCTTTGCTTGCTAAAAGCATGCGACTAAGTAACCACTGAGCATTAACAAGCGTCTCTAGATGTTCACACCTTAAAGCTTATGTTATACTTGGCTCATGCGATTCGCCAGGGGTGGCTACACAATCATAGAGGTGCTGATTGTACTGGCAGTAAGCGGAGCTATCCTAATCGCCGCCGCAACTGTTTTTAGTGGCAGACAGGGTAGAACGCAGTTTAACCAAGCTATGCAAGATGTAAATTCGCAAATACACAGTTTTGTAGACGATATTCGGGTAAGTGTTTTCCCCGAAGCAGGTGAATATAAATGCGGTCTAGACAGTTCCGGCAGGCCAAAACTTACTCCAAAAGCTCCAGGCGACGAACAGGGAACTAGCGCCGATTGTATTTTTTTGGGCAAGGCGTTATACATAGACACCACAACAACGCCCAACAAAATCAAGGCCTATACAGTCCTTGGGGCCAGGCTTATAGGAACAGACCCTGTAACCACCTTCAAACAGGCAAGCCCAGAGCCTGTGCTAGGAAGTACGGCCGAAACCTACACTATTGGTGCCAACAGTACTGTTAAATCATCAGAAATTACAGATTCTGGTGGCACTGTTCGAAGCTCTAACCTAGTCGGTTTTTATAACAGCTTACAATCGCCGGTTTCGGGCAGCCAGTCGCTGGCGGCCTATGCCTATGTTGATTTTTCTGGCAGTTCGGGTACCTCTGCCAATTTAACAAGTGCATTGAAGCAAACAACACCAACAGGACTCTACCCAATTACTTCTATCAGCAAATGGCAGGTTTGCTTTGAAAGCGGTTCATCTAATCAAACAGTTTTGTTTACCGTTATCCCTACCGCAACCGGAGTGTCTACTAATTTGGAATATAAATCGTGCTAAAACTAAAAACCAAATACTCTCAAACTGGCGATACTATTGTTGAAGTTTTACTGTGCATTGCGGTACTTGGCTTGGCTTTGGGGACAGGGTACGCGCTAACAAATCGTTCGTTTACCTACGGATTGTCTTCGGCCGAAAGGGCTCAAGCGCAGGCTATTGCACAAGGGCAGGTAGAACTTATCAAAAATGCTTATATCAATAAGGTTGCCAACGAAGAACCAACTCAGTTTAACGACTATCTATCGGCTCCTAGCAGTTTTTGTATTGACACATCTACTGGTAACAGAAAAGCAACAGATTCAGGCTGCAAAACAGGTCTTTTTACTACTGCAATCACAAGCAACAATACCCCTACCAACAGTGTTTTTACAATAGTTGTCAGTTGGGATAAAACCAGAGGTAGCTCTCCAAATCAAACAACTCTTTATTACAAACCAGGAAACTAACTGTTATGAAACTGCAAACTACCCCTACCCAACTATCAACTACCAATGCCAGCCGCGCTGGAGGTTTTACTGTGATCGAGCTATTGGTAGCTACTTCAGTTTTTTCACTGGTACTCTTGGTGAGCCTGGTTGGTTTTTTGCAAATAGGTCAGATTTTTTATAAAGGAGTAGCTGTAACCCAGACTAGCCAGGATGCAAGAGCGTTGATGGATGCTATTAAAGCAGATATTACCTATAGTTCTGCGCAAGATGGTATGGCCATAAGCGCAGGACCCTCAGGAGCCTATAAGTACTTTTGTACTGGTGCTAACAGGTACACATTTAAGCAAGGTGCCAAAGTTGATACCTCAAACCACAATTTTGCAACTAAATTTGGGCTCGTCAAAGACACCCTGCCCACAGCAGACGGCTGCGCACCACCCACTGGACGGGGGAGCGTACCCTTTAGCAACCCTACAGAACTGCTAGGCAATAGAATGCGCCTGAGTAATATAACTGTGGCCAAGTTACCCTCTCCGAATGACAGACTTTATAATTTAACCATTAAGGTTGTGTATGGGGACAACGAAGTGTTGAACAACGCAACAAGCACAAACCCAACTTGCCAGTCCAACACTTCCAGCTCACGCTACTGTTATGTTTACGAACTCAACACTATAGTTGGGAGTGGTTTCTAAACATATGGCCCAGCCTAGACCACGATCAGGGCTCTCAGGCCGCCGCACTCGCCCCCAACAAGGCATGGCCTCATTCATCGTAGTCTTTACTCTAGTAATACTAATTAG
>CAYUXQ010000024.1:0-4322 GCA_964448925.1 uncultured Candidatus Saccharibacteria bacterium
GCCTGGTCACGCCGACTACATCAAAAACATGATCACCGGCGCCGCTCAGATTGATGGTGCTATTTTGGTGGTTTCCGCCGCCGACGGCCCTATGCCGCAAACCCGCGAGCATGTTCTGCTAGCCAAGCAGGTAGGCGTACCTTCTATCCTAGTTTTCTTGAATAAAATGGACCTTGCTGACCCCGAACTGGTCGAGTTAGTTGAAGAAGATGTCCGCGACTTGCTTGCTAAAAACGATTTTGACCGAGACTGCCCAATCATCAAAGGTTCTGCCACCAAAGCCATTGAAGGCGATGCTGCTAATGAAGACGCCATTATGGAGCTCGTCAAGGCTATGGATGACTACATTCCAGAACCAAAGCGCGACCTAGACAAACCATTCATGATGGCCATAGAGGATGTTTTCTCCATTAAAGGGCGCGGTACGGTTGCAACCGGTCGAATTGAAACCGGTGTTGTTAAGGTTAACGAAGAAGTTGAGATTGTTGGTATTCGCCCAACCACTAAAAGCGTAGTAACCGGTGTAGAGATGTTCAAAAAGAACCTCGACCAAGGCCAGGCCGGCGATAATGTTGGTATTTTACTGCGAGGCATTGAGCGCGACGACATTGAAAGAGGCCAAGTACTCTGTAAGCCTGGTAGCATTACACCACACACCGAATTTGACTCGGAAGTCTACATTCTAACTAAAGAAGAAGGCGGCCGCCACACTCCTTTCTTTAAGGGCTACAAACCGCAGTTTTACTTCCGGACTACCGATGTTACCGGTGAAGTCGAGCTGCCAGCCGACAAAGAAATGGTTATGCCGGGCGACACCGTGACTTTTAAAGTTAAACTGCTAGCACCAATTGCTATGGAACAAGGTCTGCGCTTTGCTATCCGCGAAGGCGGTCGGACCGTTGGTGCCGGTGTTGTCACCAAGATTCACAAATAATAGCTAAAATGACAAAATTACCCGAAGGCTTTGACCCTGCCCGCGACCGATTAGAAACTGTTTCCGCGAATATTTCCGCTGAGCCCGATGTTCGAAAACCAGAAGCTAGCCAGGTAAGAGCACTGCGCTTGCCTGAAGGAGTTTTGGTAATTCCCGACAACATTGTGTTAGGAGAAGACTAACAATGCCGGATTCTCCAAAGACCAATTCACCAGAACCGGAAGCCAAGCAGCGCATTCGTATTCGACTTAAGGCCTATGACCACAAAGTCATTGATCAGTCAGCCAAACAAATAGTTGATACAGCTTTGCGTACTGGAGCCAAAATTTCTGGTCCTATTCCACTGCCGAAAAAAAGCACATTTACTGTAGTAAAAAGTCCTCATGTTTACAAAAAAGGCCGCGAACAATTTGAAATGCGGGTACACAAACGCCTAATAGACATTTCTGACCCGACTCCTAAGACAATTGATTCGCTTATGAACTTGAGTCTTCCCGCTGGCTGTGACGCTGAAATAAAAATGTAAGCAAAGAAGGTGCGCCCAAGAAAAACGCTTGACTAGTCAAGCGTTTTTAAATTCGATCCAAACCCACTATAATTTAAGACAATGGATTTTAAGCGAGGTGTAGATTTTATAGGTGTAACTGTATGCTTTGTTGTTCATGACGGCGAGGGGAGGCTTTTACTTCAAAAGCGCAGCCAGAACACACGAGACGAGCAAGGTCGGTGGGACATTGGCGGCGGCGCTGTAGAGTTCGGCGAGACTATAGACGAAGCCGTAAGGCGTGAGGTACGAGAAGAATTATCTACCAAGCCAACTAAAGTTGAGTTTTATAGTGTTGGCGAGGCCCACAGGGATAATAAAGGCACACAGACCCATTGGATTTGGTTACTGCATTTTGTGCAGGTGGACCCTAAAAAAGTAAAGATTGGCGAACCTGATAGAATAGATGAGATTGGTTGGTTTAACAGCAACAATTTGCCAACACCGCTGCACTCGCAGTTTGATAGCGCGTTAGAAGCGGCCAAGAAAAGGGGAATTATTAAATGAGCAAAGGCTGGAAAGCAGCTAAAATCCAAGACATTCCACCCATCAAGGATAGTTGGGCAAAGGGGTGGCATTCGGCGAGGCATTATTTTGGCATAACTGGTTTTGGCGTTAATGCTGTCACCAAGAACAAAGGCGAAAACCTAACGCCGGCTCATAACGAAAAAACATCCGGTCAGCAAGAGCTGTTTGTTGTTCTTAAAGGCAAAGCTAGCTTTAGCATTGGTAAGGATAAATATACCGCCAAAGAAGGAGAGGCTGTATTTGTCGAACCAGAAATTGAACGCTCGGCAGAGGCTCTTGCTACCCCCACTATGCTACTGATTATCGGCGGAGCCCCTGGAAAAGCTTACCAAATCGGCGATTGGGAGAAGGCTTAAGTGGCGTATACACCTAGTGCTGAAATTTTAGAAAAATACGCCCGGGTTTTGGTGGACTTTGCGCTCGGTAGTGGAACCGGCATTAAAAAAGGCGATGTTGTTTATTTGCAAGGCCCAACTTCGGCTTTACCGTTTTACCGAACACTGCAAAGAGCCATTATAAATTCCGGTGGCCATGTTATTGGTGGGCTGGGCGATGATATGGGCGGCACAGCTAAATATTTTTACAACCATGCTACAGAAGAGCAGTTGACTAAGTTCCCTCGCAACTATTACAAGGGTCTGGTGGCTGATGTTGATCACAGAATAGCCATAATTGCTGACTACGATGTGCATGAACTAGACAAAGTAGATCCAAAAAAAATGATGCTGGCTCAAAAAAGCCGCAAAGCGGTTTCTGACTGGTTCAAAGAAAACGCCGGCAAATATACATGGACTCTAGCGCTTTATGGCACGCCTAGTATGGCCAAGGAAGCTGGGCTGAGCCAGGAAGACTACTGGCAACAGATTATTAAGGCCTGCTATTTAGACAAGCCCGAACCAATTGCTGAGTGGAAGAAAATATCCAAGGAAGTTGAACGGGTTGCATCAAAGCTTACCAAGCTGCAGATTGAAAAACTACATTTCAAAGGTAAGGACATAGACATGCATTACACTGTTGGCGAAAACAGGAAGTGGCTGGGCGGCAGTGGACGCAACATACCCAGTTTCGAAGTCTTTACCTCGCCGGACTGGCGCGGTACGGAGGGGTGGATAAGGTTTAATCAACCACTATACTATTTCGGCCCAAAAGTTGAAAACATCGAACTACATTTCAAAAATGGGCGGGTTATTAAATCCTCTGCTACCAAAAACGAAAAACTTCTAAAAGAGATGTTGGCCACCGACAAAGGTGCCAGCCAGGTCGGCGAGGTTTCTCTTACCGACAAGCGTCTGAGCCGCATAACCAAATTTATGGCCGAAACACTGTTTGACGAAAACATGGGCGGCGAATTTGGCAACACCCACCTAGCAGTTGGTAAAAGCTATCATGACACTTACGATGGCGATACTTCGACTATGACCAAAAAATTATCTAGCAGTTTGGGTTATAACGAATCGGCAATTCATGTAGATATGATTTCCACAACAGATCGTAGCGTTACAGCCAAGCTAAAAAACGGATCCGATGTGCTGATATATAACAACGGACAGTTTACCATTTAGACCAAGAAGCGCTATAATATCGCTAATGTCTGCAAAAAAACAAAAAAAAGAACTTGATGGAACATACCTACTAAAATTAGTTCTATATATGGTTCTAGGGTCGCAATGGGTTAAAATTGTTACTAAAAGTGGTGTACAGATACCCATACCAGTCGGAGCAATCGTGGGGATACTTTTTGCTGCCCATGACCATTTTCAAATCGATCGTAAAATCGAATACGCTGTTTTGTTAATCTCAATGTTTATTGGCTTTTGGATTCCGCTCGGTGCTGTAATTGCTTGGCATTAAATCAAGTTGTATAAAAGACAACGAATTGACAGGGGTTAGTACGGCGTGATAATCTGTCATGAAAAGCGTGCTTATTTGCTTGGCTTTTGGATTAGTCTACTAGTCAGATAACTGAGGTAGAAACGGCCAAACCTAAGTTGTATTTAAGTTGCACTGCTTTTTATTGAGTAATAACTAAGCAAGGTTTTTATAGTGAAAGCATTAGTTACCCGAAAAATCGGCATGGCCAGTATCCTCGACGAAAAAGGGGCTATGTTGGCTGTTACCTTGCTTTCTGCTGAGCCAAATGTGATTACTCAAATTAAATCCAATGAAATAGACGGCTATAGCGCACTTCAGCTTGGCTTTGAGGCAGCAAAAAAACAATCAAAGCCACAAGCAGGACACCTAAAAAAGGCTGGTGTCACTCCTAGGATAATTCGTGAAGTTCGGATTTCAGAATTGTCTGACGAACATAAAGTCGGC
>CAYUXQ010000024.1:4332-7847 GCA_964448925.1 uncultured Candidatus Saccharibacteria bacterium
AAACGCCACAACTTTCACCGCGGACGCAAAACCCACGGGGGGCGCAGTTATCGAAGACCAGGTTCTATTGGTTCAATGTATCCCCAGCGTATTTTTCCTGGCAAGAAGATGGCCGGTCAGATGGGCGGCGTGCAGGTGACCATTAAAAACCTCAGTGTTGTGCTTGTAGATACTGAACTCAATGTACTAGGTGTTAGCGGGGCTGTTCCAGGGCCCAAGAAATCAATAGTACTAGTCAGGGGAGCAGCCTAATGACAGTTGCAACTTTTACCAAGACAGGGAACAAAGCAACGACTGCTACTTCATTAGACCAGAAGATATTTGGGCTAAGCGTGGCGGACCACCAGCTTCTCAAGGATGTTTATTTGTCATATCTGGCCGAAGCCCGTTCAAGTGGCGCTAAAACGAAAAAACGAGGAGAGGTTAGAGGAGGGGGCCGCAAGCCATGGCGTCAAAAAGGTACCGGCAATGCTCGTTTTGGCAGTAGTCGTAACCCGATCTGGCGCAGCGGCGGTGTAGCTTTTGGGCCAACTGGTAACGAAAACCACAGCCTCAAACTAAATACCAAAGCTAGACGGCTGGCTTTACGCCAAGCACTTAGTTTGGCCGCTAACGAAGATCGAGTGTTGGTAATTGACAGTGTAGAAGCGAACGGGAAAACCAAAGACACAGCAAAATTATTTGCCAAAGTTGGTGCAGAAGGCAATGTGCTAGTGGTCGTAGAGAAAAAAGACGAAAAGTTAATCAAGTCTACGCGCAACCTTCCCGGTCTGGTCGTTTCGCGGGCCAACTATTTGAATGTGTATAATGTTTTGAATGCCGATAAACTAGTTGTTACCAGTGCATCGTTAAAACTAATCAGCGATTGGCTAGCTCCTCAGCCAGTTCGGAGCAGAGAAAAATAGCCATGAGTCCATTAAGAAGTAAAAAATCAGCCAAAACCATAGCGGCTAAAGAAGTAGCGCCGACTAATAAGGCTAAGAAAAAAACTAACCATGCCGGTAAGACCATTGTAATTAAACCGCGGGCTTCTGAAAAAGCCTATGCTCAAAGCCAAGAGCGCAATACTTATGTTTTTGAAGTGGACAAGAGAGCCAATGTACATTCTATCGCAAGCGCTGTAGCTGCCCAGTATGAGGTTTCGGTAGCGGCGGTTCGTATAGCTGGTACTTCAGGCAAAGTTCGCCGAACTTACCGACGCCAAGGCAGAGTAGTGCATAAAGGGCTAAAACCTGGTATACGCAAGGCCTATGTAACGCTTGAAGAAGGCAACGAGATACCGATCTTTGCAGCTGCAGAAAGCAGCGACCCGACTCCCGAAGCAGGAGGCAAACGATAATGGCAATTAAAGCTTATCGCCCGACTACCCCAGCCCGCCGCGGCATGACCAGCCAGGACTTTGACGGTATTACTGCCAAGCGCCTGCCGAAAAGCCTACGAGTGATCAAAAAGGGGCCAGTTGGACGCAACAACCAGGGTCGTATCACCACCAGGCACAAGGGCGGTGGCGCTAGACGATTCTATCGAATAATTAACTTCAAACCGGCCCTAGGAACAACGGGTGAGGTGTTACACATAGAATACGACCCGAACCGTAGTGCTCGGATTGCTCGTATCAAAGACCAAGATGGCCATCTGCACTATGTTTTGGCTACCAAAGACATGAAACCGGGGAAAAAACTGATTGTTGACGAAGAGGGTCCCATTACTTCGGGCAATCGTTTCCCGCTAAAAAACATACCGGCTGGAACGGTAATTCATGCTGTCGAACTTCAACCCGGTAAAGGAGCTCAACTGGCTCGTACAGCTGGGGCCAGCGCTCAATTAGTGGCCAAAGAAGAAAAATATGCGCAGGTCCGCCTGCCGAGCGGAGAAGTTCGGATGGTAAATGTTGAGTGTATGGCCTCAATTGGTAGTTTAGGTAATGAACAGCATCAAAATGTTGTAATTGGAAAAGCTGGTCGCAAGCGCAAAATGGGTGTCAGGCCTACCGTTCGAGGTGTAGTCATGGCTGCTGCGGACCATCCTCATGGCGGCGGAGATGGTGGACGGCATAAG
Source organism: uncultured Candidatus Saccharibacteria bacterium (assembly GCA_964448925.1). Classification (GTDB taxonomy): domain Bacteria; phylum Patescibacteriota; class Saccharimonadia; order Saccharimonadales; family UBA10212; genus JAYTJL01. Next base: position 6,391 of record CAYUXQ010000024.1, read on the forward strand.
ATGGCTCGTCCGCCGGCTACACCGTGGGGACAAAAAACACTTGGCTATAAGACTAGAAAACGCAAGAACACTACTAAATTTATTGTTCGCTCAAGACATCAAGGGAAGAGGAGATAAGCTATGAGTCGCTCTCTAAAAAAAGGACCATTTGTGGACCCCAAGCTAGCCAAAAAAGTTGCTGCATTGGCTGCCGAAGACCGCAGTATTGTCAAAACTTGGGCTCGTCACAGCACCATTCCACCGGAGTTTGTCGGCCGCACAATAGCCGTACATAATGGCAAAGTTCATGTACCCGTTTTTATAACCGAAAACATGGTTGGCCATAAACTTGGAGAGTTTTCACCAACTCGAAAGTTTCGCTCTCATGGCGGTAAGCTGGCTAAGAGTCAAGAGGGAGGAGCTTAAGCCCATGTCAGTTTGCGCCATTCATAACCGAGTGCGTATTAGTCCACGAAAAGTTGGTGTGGTAGCTTCGCTTGTTCACGGTCGAAGTGTGGCTGATGCTTTGGTAATCCTGGAACATACTCCCAGGCGGTCGGCAAAAGTAGTTAAAGAAGTAATCAAGTCAGCACGCGCAAATGCTGAGCACAATCATAGCTATAAGCCAACCAGTTTGCACATAACTGAGATCACAGTTACGGCTGGACCTCGTTACAAACGATATCGGCCAGCCGCCCGTGGACGAGCCCTACCGTTTGAGCGCAAGACTAGCAATATACGAGTATTTGTGGACGGCGAAAAAAGGATAATTAAGAAAACCACGCCTGTTAAGTCAGCGACGGAGGAGAATTAGTAGATGGGGCAGAAAGTTAACCCAATAAGTATGAGATTGCAGCTTAACAAGGACTGGCGCAGTAAGTGGTTTGTGGGCAAAAAAGACTATGCTAGCTATTTAAAACAAGATCTAGCAGCGCGCTGTTTTATAGAAAATAAACTCGGTTCGAGAGCAGCTGTCAGTAAAGTCGACATTGAGCGTTCACCCAACTTAGTTACTGTTACAGTTCAAACCGCCAAAGCAGGTGTTGTTATTGGGCGCGGCGGCACCGGAGCTACCGAACTAAAAGATGCAATTGAAAAACTATATGGGATTCCGGTTAGGGTGAACATAGAAGAAATAAAACGACCAGAGTTACAGGCTAAGCTGGTAGCTGAAAACATAGCCCATCAACTAGAGCGTCGTATAGCCTGGCGACGAGCATTAAAGTCATCTGCTTCAGCATCAATGAGAGCCGGTGCCAAAGGTATTAGGGTGGAGCTCTCTGGACGCTTAGGGGGCATGGAAATGAGTCGTCGCGAGAAAGAAGTCCAGGGTAGTGTACCGCTTCATACACTCAGGGCTGATATTGATTATGCAGCAGCACGAGCCTTGTATCCGGGTGCCGGCATTATCGGAGTTAAAGTTTGGATTTATAAGGGCGAGGTATAAGCAGTGTTAATGCCGTCTAGAACCAAGTACC
>CAYUXQ010000024.1:7857-12820 GCA_964448925.1 uncultured Candidatus Saccharibacteria bacterium
AAGGCCGAATACACGGAGGCAAGGCAACTTCAATGTCCGAGCTAGCTCACGGTCGTTATGGTTTGATTAGCCAAGGATCTGAGCGCATCACTAGCCGACAAATTGAAGCCGCTCGCCAAGCAATGACAAGGTATATTAAGCGTGGCGGCCAGATATGGATTCGAATTTTTCCTCACACTCCGGTTACCCGAAAACCTCAAGATGTCAAAATGGGCAGCGGAAAAGGCAGCCCAGAGTTTTTTGTAGCTAAGGTAAAATCGGGGACTGTAATGTTTGAAATGGACGGTGTCTCTGAAGAAGTCGCCCGAGAAGCCATGCGTCTGGCTGGCCACAAACTACCAGTTAAAACCTATTTTGTAACTAAGGAAGGAAGCTAGTATGAATCCCGTTACGCTATGCACTGTCTCTAGACATAGTTTGCGCTATGAACCTCTTGCTTGCTTAGGTGTATCGTCGAGCACTTTATTTCTAGGAGGCCTAACAGGATGAAAATCGCCGATATTCGCAAACTTCCTACTGCTGAACTTGCTAGTGAATCGTCTAAGCTGCGCGAAGAAATAGCCGAATTACGCCGTCGACTGTACAGTGGCGAGGTACAAAATGTAAGAGTTATAAGGGCAAAAAGGAAAGATTTGGCTCGTGTACTGACCGTTTTAGGTGAACAACTTTCAAAGGAGAGTATTTAATGCCCCGAAGTATTACAGGTATAGTTACCAGCGACAAGGCCGATAAGACCATAGTTATCACGGTGGTTACTCGCAAGACACACCCACTGTACAAAAAACAGTATTCAGAACGAACTAAGTTTATGGCTCATGACGAGACTAACCAAGCCAAGATTGGTGATAAGGTTATTGTTTCAGAGACACGGCCTCGAAGCACGCGCAAACGGTTCGAACTAGTAAAAATAGTCGAAAAGGCCAGTATTGGTTTCGAAGACAGCGATGCCAGTGCGGGAGTACTTATAGAAGAAAAAGTTAAGCCGGTTAAGTCAGAAGAAGTAGCTAAGCTGCAAACTGCAGCTGCTAAAAAGAATCAAAAAACCGAGGAGAGCAAATAAATGATACAGCAGGAGTCTCGAGTAATTGCAGCCGATAATAGTGGCGCTCGTTCACTACTGTGTATCCGAGTCTTAGGCGGTACCCGTCGACGATATGCGCGCGTTGGAGATATTATTGTTGCAAGCGTCAAAACCGCTAACCCAACTGGTCAGGTAAAGCGTAAGAGTATTGTCAAGGCAGTTGTCGTCAGGACAAGCTCGCCTATTCGCAGGGTTGATGGGTCATCTATAAAGTTTGACGACAATGCTGTAGTAGTATTAGCAGAAGACAATAAAAACCCCCGTGGAACCCGTATCTTTGGGCCTGTTCCAAGAGAGCTCCGCGAAAAAGGTTATGCCAAGATAATTTCCTTAGCACCGGAGGTACTATAATGAGAACTCTCTATAAAATGAGAATTAAAACCGGAGATATAGTTATGGTTCGTAGCGGTAAATATAAAGGTCGTACCGGCAAAGTCTTGGCTGTGCATCCTAAAATCAACAAAATTACCGTTGAGGGCATCAATGTGGTCAAAAAACATCGTAAGCCATCTAACGCTCATCCACAAGGGGCCATAGAAGACATCACTATGCCGTTATGGGCAAGTAAAGTAGGCGTAGTTGATGCAACAGCCAAAAAACCATCGCGAGTAGTCTATAAAATCGACGACAAAGGCCATAAAACTCGTGTTCTAAAGTCCTCTGGCAAGGAGCTGAAATAATGGTTGCTAAACAAACCGCTGGCTCTACCAAGGCGAGGCTATTAGTCAGCTATCGAAGTGACATTCGGCCTCTGCTTCAAAAAGAACTAGAGCTGAAAAATCTGCATCAAGTTCCAGAGCTAGAAAAAATAGTGATTAATGTTGGCCTTGGCAGAGCCAAGGAAGATAAAAAAACCATAGAAACAGCTTCGAATACTCTGCGCAAAATAACAGGCCAAAACCCCATTGAAACTATTGCTAAGCAATCCATTGCTAGTTTTAAATTGCGCGAAGGTCAAAAAATCGGATTAAAGGTAACTCTCAGAGGTGAGCGAGCATATGAGTTTGCAGATCGCTTTATTAACATAGTCCTACCGAGACTGCGAGACTTCCACGGCGTTAAGTCAGGTGCCTTTGATGCCCAAGGCAACTATTCGATAGGACTTATTGACCAATCAGTATTTCCGGAGTTAACTTTCGAAGACACAGCTACACCACATGGCCTTCAGATAGTATTTGTTATCAACGGTGGGGGAAAAGAAAGCTCTAGAATGTTGCTAGAAAAGTTTGGCATGCCATTTGAAAAGGAGGACAGGAGATAATATGGCTAAAAAATCAATGTTAGCACGTGACGCCAAGCGCCTAAGAATGATTGACAAGTATGCAGTCAAACGCGCCGAGCTCAAAGCTGCCGGAGATATGGAAGGTTTGGCTAAGTTGCCGCCCAATTCGAGTCCTTCACGGCGCAAAAACCGCTGTACAGAAAGTGGGAGGGCTCGTGGATATATGCGCCAATTCGGTTTGTCGCGCATTGCTTTTCGCGAACATGCGGTAAAAGGTGAAATACCAGGTGTAACCAAGAGTAGTTGGTAGAAGGATATATATGAGCATAATCACCACAGATCCAATCGCCGATATGTTTAGCCGCATTCGTAATGCCATTGCTGTATCACGAAGCGAAATTAGTTTGCCGCACTCTAGCGCCAAAGCAACAATTGCTGAGATTTTAGTCAGTAGCGGTTTTCTTACATCTCAGAGATCCGAAGAGCTAGACGGTTATAAAAGTTTGAAAATATTGATCAACGAAGAAGGTCAAAATCCTGCTATAACCTCAATTTCGCGGTTGAGTCGACCTGGTCAGCGCCGATATGTTAAGGCAAGTGAAATCCCTAGAGTCAGAAGAGGGCGTGGTATAGTTATTATTTCGACTTCGGAAGGCGTTATGACTGGCGATCAGGCTAAACTAAAAAACCTTGGTGGCGAACTAATATGCGAGGTTTTTTAGGATGAGTCGAGTAGGCAGGCAGCCCATAGTTTTACCAGGTGATGTAACGGCCGAAGTAGAGGCTAAAGCAGTTACAATTACTGGGCCCAAAGGTGACCTTAGCCGTCCGATTTTGCCGGGAATTACTGTAACAGTTGAGAATGGCAGCCTGATAGTTACCCGAGCAAACGACGAAGCTTCCAACCGAGCCAAGCATGGCCTGATGCGAGCTCTACTGAATAATATGGTCGTCGGCGTTAGTCGGGGGTTTGAAAAAAAGCTTGAAATTAATGGTGTCGGCTACCGGGTAGCGGCCCAAGGTAACGATCTCAAATTCAATCTTGGCTTTTCGCACGATGTGATTTATAAGGTTCCACAGGGTATAAGTGTCAGCATTGAACAGAATACCATTTCTGTTTCTGGCATCGACAAACAACGGGTTGGACAGACAGCTGCCGAAATCAGAGCCCTGAAAAAGCCCGAACCATACAAAGGCAAGGGAATAAAGTATGTCGAAGAACGAATAGTTCGAAAGAGCGGAAAGAGTGGTAAGGAATAATCATATGAACAGACTGAATCACAAAAAATTTAGCGCCGGTCGACGAGCACATCGCGTCCGAGCTACCATTGCTGGAACCGCCAGCAGACCCCGTCTGAGCGTACATGTTTCTACTGCGCATATTAGCGCTCAAGTAATTGATGATACCAATGGGGTTACTCTTGCAAGTGCTAGTAGCGTTGGCCAAAAGCTTAATGGTACCTTAATCGAAAAGGCGGCTGTCATTGGCGCTCAAATTGCTGAAAGTGCCAAAAAAGCAAAAGTAAAAAAAGTAGTTTTTGATCGAGGGCCTAAGCAATTTCATGGGCGTGTAAAAGTACTAGCGGATGCAGCCCGTAGTGCAGGAATGGAGTTTTAAGATGGTGAATACAAACCCGCAAACCAGAGCTCAAAGGGCAATCGAAGCTGAAAAACAGTTTGATGAAAGAGTTATTAACATCAATCGGGTAGCAAGAGTAGTAAAAGGCGGTCGCCGGTTTCGCTTCCAGGCACTTGTGGTCATCGGTGATCACAAAGGAAAGGTTGGTGTAGGCGTAAGCAAGGGGTCCGATGTGACAGTTGCTGTAAACAAAGCGACAGAAGCTGCTAAGAAAAGTTTAGTTAAGCTATCTTTGTACAAGGGTACTTTGACACACGAAGTATCGGCACGCGTAGGTGGGGCTCACATTTTGATTTTGCCCGCCTCTGCCGGAACTGGCTTGATTGCCGGCGGTGTTGCAAGGACTGTGCTGGAAGTGGCGGGTGTAGAAAACGCACTATCAAAATCTCTAGGATCATCCAACCGTATCAATATAGCGTATGCTACTGTTGAGGCTTTGAACAGCATGGTTCCGGCCAAGAAGTGGGTAACAACTAAAAACGCTGCCAAACCCAAAACAAAGGAGGTGGCCAAGCAATGAAATACAACGAACTAACTCTCAAACGAAATACTAAGCCGACTCGTAAAGGCCGTGGTATTTCTGCCGGCAAAGGCATGACAGCTGGTAGAGGAACAAAAGGACAAGGTTCGCGCAAATCCGGTGGTGTTAGACCTGGATTTGAAGGCGGACAGATGCCTCTTTATATGAGGCTCCCTAAGCTTCGTGGTTTTAAGTCAAAAAAAGCTTCTACCGAAGTAGTCTATACTGCTCAATTAGAAAGTCTTAAGTTGGTCAAGATCGATAACTTAGTTCTTGCTGAGTCTGGCTTGGTTTCTAGCCCAAATACAAAGGTTAAACTAGTTGTTAAAGGCGAACTAAGATCAAGAAAAGAGATTAAAATCCAAGCCGCTAGTGCTAAGGCAGTTGCAATGGTTGAAAAAGCCGGTGGTAGTTTTATACCTGTAGAGCAACAACCACGAATAGCAAAAAAAACTTCAGAAGAATCACCGAAGAAAACCTAATTGGTGTTACAATGTTACA
>CAYUXQ010000025.1:0-8922 GCA_964448925.1 uncultured Candidatus Saccharibacteria bacterium
GCTATATGTCAAGGTATAGTTTCCGGCCGCAGTGTATTTAAGCTTTATCCCCCACTCCGGAATTTGCAAATACCTATCTGCTGGTTGGCTACTTGTCGTTTGAGCTGGAGTAGGCTTGGCAGCTGGCGATGTAGCCTGGCTGGCCGGTGGATTCTGAGGGGTGTCAGCGGCAGTAATATTAGCAGGAGTCTGCTTGCTTTGGGTTGCCGGCTGGCTAGCAGCGTACTTTTCCTGGGGGTTTTTGTTCTTCACCAACAGCAACCCGAGCGCAGCGAAGCATATGGCAAAAAAGAACCCCGCTACGCAAAGTATAGCTAGCCTTTTATTTTTTTCGCCGTCTGGACTTTGGGTACTTATTGCTTGTTCTGGCAATGGAGGCGGAGTTTGAGGTTCCATTTGCATTTTTGTCTAACAGCACTAGAATACCACAAAAATAACCACCAACACCGACATAGAATATTCCACCAACCACAATCTGACCCCCCCTTAATTAAACTAGAATGCGTTACTGGTAATTACATACTTGGTTCGATCAATCTTCAGTTCGTCAATCTTATGATTTATTTTTTCTGCAACGCTCTTCTTCGTCTGGGGGTTGTCGGCATATTCCCCAAGAGCCCTATTGTAAACCGGTGCGCCCAAGTCTGCGTGTATGTAAATATACTTTCCGTAAATTGATACAAAAGAAATTTCTGCACTTTTTCTTAAGTCCCCAACTTTTTTATCAATGCTATCAGTATCTGGCGCATTGGGTTCAACGAGAAGCGCAGATGTACGGTTCTTGCTATCAGTTAAGCTTAATAAATAAGCATGTGAGTATTTTGAAATATTATTAAAATGATAACCACCAAGCGAGTACTCTACATATCCGGTCATTTTATCCGGATCAAGGTGCAGCACAGAGTCCCCAGTAACAACAATAACTGCTCCACTCTCATAAATTGATTCAATATCGGATACATTTGGGACGGAGAAAACGCGCTTTGGCTTATTAGTACTTAAATCTTGAACATCTAACTCCCCCGTGTCGGACAGAAGGCAAGCTTTATTTGTCCCGCATAAGATCACGTTTGAGTAAATTGTGTCTTTAAACATGTAATGCGAAGTCGCTGAGCCGTTTTTTACAACCAATTCACTCAGGATATTTTTATCAGAGCCTGCACTATTGTAAAGGACTGCGTATGAATTATTGCCCACATAGTAAACACCCACAGGCACAACACTTTCTTTACTTGGTTTAGCTGGCTGTACCTTTGCGATCAAAGCACCAGAAGAACTATAGTTTAGTATTTGATTTAAAGTATTGCGGTAAGCAATAAAGCCATTCTCCCCATCTGGCTTAAAAATATAATCAACATCTCCGTCTAGGCCTTGTAATTTGACTTTGTTATCTATGGCAAAGGAATTATTAAAGGAAACAAGGGTATATTCATAAGGGGTACTTGAGGCAGAGTCTATATCAGCTCCAGGAACCAGTGTTTTTGTTACTGCAAAAAGTTGGTTTCCAATATTCAGTAAAGTAGTCTGCTCCCCGTATAAACGGTTGGAGTTTTTAATAGTGTAGCTAGTCAGTTGTGAGCTTGCAGGGATATGAGCTTGCAGGTTGCTAAATAGCCCTCCGCAGTCTTCCGACACCAGTAGAGAGCCCGTGTAACCCATACAATTTTTTGGAGAGTCACCAACAAACTCTCTTTTAGATTGCTTTTTAAGACTAGCCTCAACTGTATAAACTCCAAGAAATCTTGGTGTGCTGGCCACAAATGATACAAAGCTTCCCTTTGAGTTCGTGACGCTAACCTGGTAATTGCCTCGGGGTACAACCGTAATAATTTCGGAAGAATCAGAGCTTAATTTCTTAACTTTCCCAGTAGTAGCATCAGTAAGTATAACTGTGTTTTTCCCAGCTGAATTATCAAGAACAGATATTTTGATTCTAGAGTGGTTAGAAATCCAGTAAGCAGTAAACAGAAAGATCACGGCAATAAGCGCAATTGAGGTTTTTTTGATTACACTACTTGTGGTGGCTAACATAACTTAATACTATAGCTAGTTTGGTAATTCATCATAAAGCTTTTGTAAAAAAGGGATAAAAGTAGGGTCTCTTCGGGCATCTGTAGTTGGGCTAAGGTCGCCACCTCCACCATTGGTCCCCTGAGGGTAGCCTCGGTCTAGGTGCAAGTGAGTGCCACCACCATAGCAAGCGCTTCCACCAAAGCTAGCAACCTCTGCTATCTTTTGGCCAGCCTCTACTCTATTACCGGCTACGACAAACGGAAGTGGATTCTGAAGATGACCATACCAATACTTCCATCCATCATCAGAGAATAAGTTTATACTCGTACACCCCGGAACACCACCGTAGCTAGTATTTACTCTGCCAAAAATACCGCTGTGAACAGCATAGACTGCCGTCCCCCCGGGTCTCATAAAGTCAAAAGCATATTGTGGTTCAGCATGACATACAGCATTCTGGTCGGCTGGGTAAGACGGGCAAGGTTTACCAGGAGTTTTATTAAGTGGGGCCACAGGGTACGCATAGCCATCAGTATTTACAATGCCTGTTTCAGAACCAGACGAACAGCCCGAACCAGTCCCTGAACTGTCTGCTTGCCCGCTGCCAAATTCTGCAAAAATGCCCTTAGCGTAATTTAGTCTAACTGGTTTGTTACCTTCAATATCTTTTGGGGCTTCAAAGTCAGTCAGGACCTTATATGTAGGAGTCTGGAGGTCACCTGTATTTGACTGCCTTAATACATTTAGGACGTCAGGAAAGTAGTTTTCCAGTTCGTACCATATGAGATCTAACTGCAATGATAGGTCTGACTCAGATCTGTTTGAGTCATCCGCGAGTTTTATTAGCCTTTCCTTCCTAGCAATTATCGTCCACTGCGCAATGCCATACCCTGTGTTGCCATCAAGGGGTCTAGGTACGGTATTACTAAAAGTAGGGGGAGTGCCCTGCACTACCCTAGGGTCCCAAGTACTAGCAGATTCTGATTGAAGATTTCCCATTAGTCCGGCAGTAGATTCAGCTGATAAGCCTTTCGTTTGGGTAAAATAATTCCAAATCTTTGCCTTATTATCATTGCCTGTGAGCGAGCTTGCGGTGCAAACGCAAGACCCCGACTCGCTAACTTGAGCGTTCGTTCCTGATAATGACTTGGTCACAAAGCTTGCTAGTGCATCGTAGTTTGAAGGGTGTACTTTTAGGTCAGGATCAAAGGGTGCATATTTTGAGTTATTATTTTTTGCTTCAGTATTCCAGTCAATAACTTTGTAACCAAGTGTACTCGACTGCGAATCAATCGCAGAGTTAATACCGGCGTAGCCCTGAGGCGAGCCATCTTTGTAGGTATTCATCCAATAGATCTGTGCTCCTGAGTTTATACTCTTAACGGTTGCTATCATTGATTTAACTCTTGGAGAGAAAGTCTCGGTTAGCATATTTGCATCTCGGCCGCCATCATTTGTGCCAAGAGCAATGACTACTATAGCTGCACCGGCTAACTTTGCTTTTTGCTCTTGAGTATATTTCTGGATAGTATCTACTGAGGCTGGCACTGAAATTCCGGTGGTTGCTTCTATTCCTGCGACCGTTCCTCCAGCGTCAATAACTTTTTGGTTTAACCCTCCAGAATCGGCCATCCCTCTTGTAAGGCTATCACCTATGAAAAATACCGAACTGCCTTTTATGGTGCTTCCAGGGGTCCCGGCAGTACAATTTATAGCACCGTCTTCTTCGGTGTTGAAGTAGCGGGCACCAGAAAGGATGGTGTCTTTTTGTGCTTGGGTCAAAGCAGAAACGGTCAAGCTATTCTGCGAAATCACAAAGACGCCTATGGCTGCGGCAAGACTGCCAACCCTAACTGATTTCTTGAATAACCTAACTAGCATATCTGTACCCCAAAGTATTTTTTCGGCCAGAAAAGAGAGCCAAAATAGGGGAAGGAACGGTTTCCGTTGTACCCACAGCCGCCTCCATCAATAGGAGGGGGCGTAGTAGTCCCAGGGTTTGATGGTGCTGGATTGGTCGAACCGCCTCCGCTACTACTACCGCCACAGCCTTCTAGGCAAAGGTAAAGCGAGTTGCCGGTTCCAGGGGGGTTGCGGTACTTCACTTTTATACATTTGTCGCCAGCATTATTTGCCTGGCAAGCCTCACGGCCTTGATCCACACATCCATCACTACAGCCGTCGTATGCAAAGTACTGCTTGCCTGCGGTACCTGGAATTGCGCCCGATGGAATGGGTACATTTGGACAAGTTAGAGACTGAGCATTTGCTGCAATAAGGGCTGCGTGTCCGTTGGTTTGGTCTGCAGTACCTGGGCTTTGGTCGGGCCATGTACTAGGATCGCCCATATTATTACAGTCAATTGTCCCGCCACTGCCGCTTGTTGCCGGTGGCGGGCTAAAGCCAACATTGTTACAGGATTCATTGTCACCTTCCTCAAAACACGAGAGCGCGTCCATAGTAGAGGTATCAAAAACAAAGAACCTGATCCTCAGCCAGTCTGTACTTGTGTCGTTGCATCCCCAGTCGTCATATTTGTCGGTGCTAGTTTTGTCGTAAGGGTTGGGTGCACTGCTAGCATCCACATGGGTGACTCCTAGCGATTTATAGGTTTGTTTTGTGTCCGGGTCGGTAACAGTTGACTCTACAAAGTTCACACCAAAACATTTGGTGGCCTTGGTGGCCAGGGTTGGGTTATTTTTGATAATGTCTACCGCTATTTTGGCGTTAGCGTAAGGGTTTTCTACGGCACTGTTGTCCATGTCGCTTACACTGTATCCGTATTCAGCAAACCCATAGGGCCAAGTGCCAAAGGTTTGGGCGCTAGCAGTTGCCGTAATCAAGTGCGGAAGTTTGGAAAACATGTTGCCAAAGTTGAAAAAGCTGGAGGACATTCTAGCAAAAGCCTGAGAAAGAGTGGCTGGCTGGTTGGCGACCATTTTACCGAAAGCGGAATGTGCGTCGTTAGGGCTAAACAACCGGTAGGCTAGGCTGTGGGATTCAAATTTAGCTTGGGCATCTTGGGTGGCTATTTCTAGAAGTTGAGCCGATTGCTGAGCAGATAATTCTGTGCCGCCTTTGGCTATGTTGTTGCCGCTGTTGGCCAGGCGAGCGCCATAGTCTACATTGGTGCCCATCATAGACCCAACCTGCGCAAAAGTGTCTACTGCCGTGCCCGCAAGTATCGCCGCAAAAAGTTTCATAGCTCCGGCCTGAACAGCCACTTGAACAGCACTCCCTATAACTTGCTGTGTGAACATGCTCGCCACGGAGAAGCTGCCGCCAGAAAGTACACCAACTACTACCGACACAACACCTATTACAATTTGACCAGCCGTGCTACAAATCGTGCCGACGTCACCAAATGAATCCGGGATGATGCCGTTAACCGCATCAATAAATGGGCCAAAAGGTGATTGGGCACCTATTTTGCTTAAGTTGTCTTTCTGAAGCTTTTCATCATCGCTCAGAGGAGTGGGTCTGGCGTTCCCCAGCTGTGCTTGGATACTAGGTGCATTCATCCAAGAACCATCTGGTCCGGTCATAAGCTGGTTCAAAGCGCCAAGTTCGTCAGAGTTTACATCTTGGCCGTTCATTACCTGATTGCCAAGGGCGACTAGGTGGAGCGACTCACGGATGAGGGGGAAGACAATTGATGTTAGCTTTACCTTTTCATATAGATTGTTCATCCCGTAAATCATACACAGCACAACGGTGGGGCTGATTGCACTAAGTGTCGCTTTACCAATGAGCTTACCTCTCAGGCTGTCGGCAAGCTTTAAAGTGTACTTGCCTCTTTTGGTAGTCTCATTGGCTGTAGATTTGACCTCACCGTCAATAGACTTTGCCTCAGCATCTAGCTGGTCTACCTGTTCGTTATATATTCTTGCGGCCTCTACCTTATCCGCATAAGCTTTCTTTTCTGCATCGGTACATTTTGGATTTTTTATACAAGGGTCCTCCCCGGGGTCTTGGCGAGCCGTTCTATTTGCAACATCGGCGGCCGAGCCGTTTTTGACATCTGCTTCAAATTTTTTGCGGATTTTTTCCCAGTAGGCGCCAATTGATTCGTTTATTCTGGCGTTGGCTTTGCGCATAGGGTGCCAGCGGGCAAAGCCGAACCATTTACCGGCTACGGTGCGGGCCTGCAAAGAAGCAGCCACTTTGCTGTAGCCCGCCTCTCCTAGTACATTATTAGTTAGGCCCCTGTTGGCTCGGTAATTTTCGTTAGCGGGAATGAGGATGTCACCACTGCTAGAGATGGTCGTGGGGATACCCTTAAGTTTTAGTTCTCGCTGAATGTCTGCTGTGCTCATGTTCTTAAACCTTGGATTATCAGGGTCCACTTTAAAACCGTCAAACAACCCCGCCGGGCCGGTTTTCCTGTACTCAAAGCCCGCGGCTTTCATTTTGGCTTCCATTTTTTTGCCCAGCCGGCTGCCAATAGCGCCAACCCTTGCCTCTGATGCATTCCTACCGGACTTGATGTAGCGGATAAGTTTGTATGTCCTTAGATTTGCTTGGTCTTCAGATGCATTAAAATGGAACTGCTGCATTAACTGGGCCAGCTGGATAAATTGCGCGGGGCCGCTGGCAATAGAAATAAAAAACAAAATCACACCAACGGTGACTCCCCCGACAGCGCCGGCTTTTTTCTTTTTGTTGCCTAGAAAAAAGTTATAGCCTTTTGAAAAACGACTTGCTGCGCTAACGGCTGCACTGCTGGTCGTTTCGGCTGCAGAAGCTTTTGAAGTTTTGCCAGTGACTGGGTTATAGCTAAAATTTCCACCTCCACCACTGGCTGATTCTTTTTGTGCTAGACCAGCCGATGATTCGGTTTTTGGTGCGGTTGGGGCTTGGTCGTATAGGCCCCTTTCCTGCAGGTCTTTTTCGGCGGCCGAAAGGCCTTGTTGCTCTTGTTTTGGGCCAGGTTCGGTTTCGGGCACGCTCTTATACTCCTGGCATCAATTGCGTGTCAGCCGGTGGTGACACGGGCATTGGTGGCGGGGCTGCCTCAAGCGGAGTAGGTGTTTGTACTGGCAGTTCACCTTCGATTTGTTTTTGAACCTCAGCAGGATTGGTGGTGATTAGATCTTCCTCTGTCGGGCTGGCAATTATCTGAATATGCACATGGTTTTGCCCTGCAAAAAACAATCCCTGACCCACTGGGAATTGGCTGAGCCGTTTTTGCTCTTCGCTTGTTAGTTTGAAAACTTCACTAAGCACATCAACCGCTGTTGGCGACTGTTTTAGAAGCAGCTGCATACTGGCGTTGGCTACAATTGCCCTGCCCATTCGGCTGGCCATAAAATCCTCGACATCTTGGGTAATAGTTGTTACGCCCAGGTTGTATTTTCGGGCCCGTTTAGCAAGGCTGAATAAAAAGTTGGCGCTGTCTTCGTACTTCATTAGTTGCCAGGCTTCGTCTACCACTAAAAGTCGGCGTTTTTTATCTGACTTGGTTTTGTTCCAAATAAAGTTGAGTACTATATACATGGCTACCGGCCGTAGTTCGTCTTCTAGGTCGCGAATATTGAAAACTACCATAGGGTTATTTACATTTACATTACTCTGCTGGCTAAAAATGCCAGCAAAGGTGCCGCTGGTGTATTTTCGCAGGCGCTGTGCTAGTTGTGGCCCGGTACCCCCCATGTGCAACAGAGTGTCGTACAAGTCGGCAATGGTCGGCGGAACCGAGCCGTGGGTTAGCGGGTCGTTGGTAATCCCGGCTTTGGCATAAGTTTCTATTAGCGCAGCGTCCAGGTCGGCTTCTTCGGTCGGTGAAAGAGCCGGAAAACTGGGACCGCCGCTTTGTGAAGCTTGAGCCCCGCCCATCATTAGCCTTAGCAGACCATGGAGCGTGATCAAATTAGAACGCAGGGCGTTGTCGGCTTCTTCGGCGTCCACTACTTTTGGTAAGTCAAAGGGGTTAATTCTAGTAGTGCTATTTAGACTGAGTCGTATGTAGGCGCCACCAACTGCTTCGCACATACGCTGGTATTCGTTTTCCGGGTCAACTATGAAAATGTCGGTGCCGAACATCATACTGCGCAGGGCTTCGAGTTTTACAGTAAAGCTTTTGCCGGCGCCAGACTTGGCAAAAACCACACTATTACCGTTTTCTAGACTAAAGCGGTCGAAAATAACCAGCCCGGAATTATGCATATTAATTCCGTAGAGTATGCCGGTTTCTTGAGTTAGGTCGGCCGATGTAAAAGGAAAACTAGTGCTAATGGCGCCGGTGTTCATATTTCGATAAATCTGCAACTGGTCGCTAAATTGGGGAATAATGCTGTTAAAAGCCTGTTCCTGCTGGGCGGTTGCCGGTTTGGAATAAACCAGTTGCTGGCCTAGCAAAGACTCAATTTTGCGGGTTATAAAATCGAGTTCTTCCTTAGAACCAGCGTAGATGGTGAAATACATGCCAAAACGGAAAAACCGTTCTTCGCCCACCTGCAGTTTGTCACGCATTTCTTCGGCGTCAAGTATGGCAGCTTGTTTTGCCGGGTCGCGTACACGGCCTTTTTCGGCGTCTATTTGTATTCCGGCTTCTAGCTGGCTGACTTTTTTACGCAAGTTACGCAACACAACCTCGGACTTTACTGGTCGAACTATCATAGAAAGGTCCAAAATTTCGTCTAAATTGATTATGCTAGACAGCCAACCGGTATAAACTTGCCGAGGGTAGCCATACACATAATAACTACGGGCAAACCGTGTACCCAGCTGAAAATGGTCACTGTTAAATTCTAGGCTGCTAGGCGCAATAAAGTCGCGCAGTGCAGTTACGCCTTTGGCAAAGGCGGCGCTAACTTCGCCGGCTTCTCGGACCTGCTGTTGGGGCAGAGTTGCAGGGTTGGCTACCTTTTTTTTGCCGCCAAACAAACCCATCAGGCAAAACTCCGTTTT
>CAYUXQ010000025.1:8932-12452 GCA_964448925.1 uncultured Candidatus Saccharibacteria bacterium
TCAATGGACAATGAATCCTCAATAAGCAATGGAAAATGAGAAATAAACGGTAAATGACAAACGGTAAATGGTAAATGTATGAGCTTGCTCATAGTAGGCTCCTGTCTAGTTCTGGCTGGGGTGCGTTGCCAGCACCTTTGGTAACAATCGGCACATTGAGTTCGTTAAATTTTCTGAGATGCTGGCGAGTGGCGGTATCGGGGTTGTAGGCGTCGTAGTAAAGTTCAATAAGCTCTTCGGTATCCAAAGGCAGGCTTTGCACTCCGCACTCCATTAACCCCTGCATGGCTGCTTGGACTCGGTTGCGCAGTTCGGTTTTAGCGGTTTCTAGTGTAGCTTCGTTTATTACCACATGGGGAGTTTTATTTTTGCTTCCGCCGAACAAGTCTATCAGACCGGTGAAGAACCCGGTACTTGTTTTAATGGTGTTTTTTATGTCTTCCTCGTCCGGGTCGGGGTACTCGATTACCATATAATATGCCTTGTCCATGATGTTGGTCTGCTGAACAATGCCAGCCAGGTATGCGATGTAGTCTTCCATCAACAGCGCGAGCAGCATGTTGTCCTGCTCAGAACGAATTTTGTCTAGCTTTTCCAGGTAAGGCCGCATGTCGACTTTTTGGCTACGCATAAAAATTTGAACCGGAAAGTACAAGGAATTTAGGAATCCTTGGTAAGCGTATTCCACTGATTCGCGCTCCTGCGGGCTCATCAGGTCGAAGTTGATTGATTTGCACATTATTACGGCCCGAAAAGTACCGTCGTTCATAATCACCAGCCCGTCTCGGATTTCGGCTATTTGCAGGGCATTTTGGGTACTGTTTGGGTTAGATACAGGGGTAGTCCCAGTTGTTTGCGATTGACCTGTAACCGCCTGGTCGTGAAATGATGGTGGCGGGGCTTGTTGTTGCCCGTAGTCGGCGTGAGGTCCGGGTGGAACAATCGGTGGTTGAGCTGGTTGTTTCGGTGTTGGCGGATTCATAGTTTCCCACCGGAGGGAATAAGTGGGCAGCACCCAGGGACCAGTCGCCAGTAAA
The DNA here is from genome assembly GCA_964448925.1 of uncultured Candidatus Saccharibacteria bacterium. GTDB lineage: Bacteria > Patescibacteriota > Saccharimonadia > Saccharimonadales > UBA10212 > JAYTJL01. Next base: position 9,970 of record CAYUXQ010000025.1, read on the forward strand.
CAGCCGGCGACTCAAGACCCGTAAACCCTTTAGATGTCGAATACTGAATACTAAATACTAAATACTTCATAATACTAATGTAGTGTTATCTCCACCTCATTAGGACCGATTTGCCGGACGGTTTCGTGATGGTTGGCCAGTTGTGCTACCGCTGCAACACTCAAGTCGTCGCTTTTGGCTAAGTCTGCCTTTACTAGCTGACTTACACTTGGAGGAGTACTTTGAGCTACAACCGGAACACTTTGGGTGGGCATTGAAACATTTTGGGCTGGCGTAGCTTGAGCCGTACTGACGGCTTTTTGGGCCTCTACTAGACGGCGCTCGTCTGCCAGGGAAGGCTTGGTTTCGAAATGGGGATGCTTTTCTCGCAAGCTAGAATCACCCAGCTCTTCTTCGAGGGCCGTGGCCTGACGAGGAGTGTTTACAGCCAGCTTTTCGCTGTTTGGTGCGGTTAGATTTGTGCCCACAAAAGAAGCCCCACCCATACCAGGAGTTTCTGCTGATTGTTCATCTAAAAAGCGGTAGTCGACTGTTTGAGCTTGAGGGGGATTATTTATAAGGTTCTGCATGGCCTCTTTTCTCTGATTATCAGCTTTTTGCATGAGTTGGTTAAAGTTTTGGGCTGTCTTGTTGCTTTGTTCGTCTAAAATGTCGTCTGATTCATGTACATCAAGCACAGCAGTCGATTGATTCACGCTCGAAGCTCCAACCAACCGGTCGGAATCACCGTTGCCGCTCAAAAAATAATCAGGTTGTCCATAAATGTCAGTGGTAACATTCTTGACGGCCCACCCTCGACTATCCAGGGTAGCCGCCAAGGCTTTGAGCCTACTATCTACTTCTTCTCTGGTGAAGGTTTTTGTGAGTTGTTTTTCTATTTTTTTAGGAGCGGTTATTGTTACTAGTTCGCTTACACCAGTTTGGTCCCATATGCGTTTACGGTTTTGAACAAAAAAACGCAGGTGCGAAAGAATCCACACTTCTGTAGGCTGATCCTTGCCTATTGGGGCAGCTAAAATACCAAACACCAGTATTGGCGGGAGTAGCAATAAAATGACTGCCCACTTGGCTTCGCCAAAGCCCGAAATTGCCAGTCGCACACAAACAAAAGCTAGACCGCCGGCAATCAAAGCATACACAAAAGACTTTAGAGTCAGCGGACCTAGAATTTTGTCTTCGGCTTCAATGTCTTGAATAACCTTATAAACAGCCATAGCTAACCATTGGCCTTTTTGCTTTTTGATTCTGAGTTTGGATGTTTCTTTTTCAACTAAATATCCACCGCTATAAACGCTCGTGTTTATTATCTGATAGATTATTAATTATAGCAAGGATTTTTTACTTCGGTAGGTCATCAGAACTAGGTGGTCTGAAGTAAGGTCTATCGGGTGTAATAATCGAGGAGCTAGTATCGGTACGAGGCATAGTTGGCGGGTGCTCCTCTAAATTGCGCTGCGCCCCGGGTGTTAAAATCACACCACCTGGGGAATGTGTTTCTCCTGGCTGGGTTGGTAGTGTGTGTTCGACAATGACTTCGCCAGGAGCATTTTTTTTCATTGCTCTACCCATGCCTTTTTCAACTGCGTGGGAGATAGTATTTGTAAGATGTTCATAGTTGATTGGAGCAACAGTATGTGGGCCCCCTTCTGCCGCAGATCCAGTAGGGGCCGTTGAAGATACCGCACTACCGCTATCTACAGTAGGCGCAGCAGTGCTACCTCCAACTCCTGTCATGGGCACAGTAGGGTTAACAGGTGTCACAGGGGTTGTACCAGCAGCCGGACGCCGGGTAGCACTTACCAAATCTTGGACTGTCATATGATGGTCGGCAAAGGCTGGATGAGGTCCGCTTCTTACTGATCCATCCGGGCGTGTATCCGTCCAAGTATGCCCCAGGGCGCCGTTTACTTTCTCTTCTTCAGCACCAACTAAGGACGCGATTGCGTTCGCGGAGGATGGGGAGCCAGAAGTAGCAATGGCGTGAAGACGGTCTTGGAGGGCCTTAGAAAGCTCTTCATCATTATGCGAGGCTATGTCTTCAAAGAACCCTTGATGTATCCCGGGGATTGATTCTGCCTGAAGTCGGTCGATTGCTGTCTTAAGTCGTAATTTATCGTCTATTACGAGTTCACCCCGGGCGTCTTTTACTAGGTTCCCATCTGCGTCTTTTTGCGCGGCCGATTCAATTACATCTGCTGCCATATCAGGCCTGCTTTTTATTACGGCCCCGTAATAACTAGGATTTGTACTCATCATCTCCCTCCAGCGTTTATGCTCATATATTCTCTTACCCTTGTTGGCGCCCGTACTTGCCGTTGAAGACTGGAACTCAATCCAAGACTGGGTGTCAAGGAGTTGCTTCATAGCTTCTTTGCCAAGCCTATTGTCTGCATCAGATGTGCCGTCATTCAAAGCCGCATCCAACAGGGCTTGTTTAGCCGCTGTCACACCCGGTTCATATTTCTTGCCATTACCATCAGTAT
>CAYUXQ010000026.1:0-12043 GCA_964448925.1 uncultured Candidatus Saccharibacteria bacterium
GTTTGTGCTTATTGGTGCTAGGCGGTTGTCCTAAAACAACTACCAGTACAGCAGCTGCCCCCGCGCTAAGAACTACTATAAGAACCGGGGTGAGTTTAGTTATAAATTTTATATATTTCATATAAATTAGTTTATTGACTGCTGCCAACTGCTCACACTAAGTATAGCGGTTTGCAGACAATATAATATCGAGCTTTGATGTCAACTCCCTCCTAGATCTCGACGACGAAATGCTCGCCAAGAAGCGGCTCCTAAAAGTATTGGTACCAAAAAAAGTCCGGCCAGGTCGGGCCAGTGGTAACTTCCGCCAAGAAATTCTGCTGGGTGATAGTAATGATACGGTGAAGCAATTGCCGGCCAATGCAGCCAATGAACCACCGGTGTTAAGGATGAAATTATATAGCCGCCAATGCCAATCAGGGCAGCGACACCAATGCTTGCCATGCGAGCTGTTTGCCCAAGACAGGTAATAAAAAAGCTAATGGAGCCGAGCACAAGAGCCAGAGCTGCTGAGGATAAGGCGGCCACGATGATTGCCGGCAATGGCACCGCAAGACTTACCAACTTTGACATCACTAGCAGACAGACAATAGCTATCGTGCTGACAATCGTCAAAATTATTAGCCCAACTAGAGCTTTGTCGGCGACTAGGCGGGCGCGAGCAACCGGCCGGGCCAGTAGCATCTCGATTGTGCCAGAATCTTCTTCGCGGGCCAATAGTGAACTGCCCAGACCAATTGCCAGGATAGAAAGCAACATAGGAAGCAATAAATAAAATATCTGACTGCTTAAGTAGCCAATTGGTGAAAAAATTTGGTCAGTGTCGGAGAAAAGCGCAATTGTGCTATCTGAAAGCTGAGAAATAGATTTTTGCAGCTCTTGGGCCTGGCCGCGAAATGAAGGGTAAAACGCCAGAGTTATGACAACCAGCGTGGCGGTGGCAAATGACCACCAGAAAATAGACCATTTGCGCTGCTTGATGTTCCATTTGATTATTGGTATCATTTTTTGTCATCCTTATAAAAACTAAGGAATTCGTCTTCAAGGTTTGATTCCCGTCTATCAAGACTGTGCACGCTATGACGCGCTAATACCCTAAAAAGCGGCGCCAATTCTCCCTTTATTTGAACACTTATATGGCGAGGTGAATTTTGTGTCAGTTTAGTATTTTTAAGCCTCTTAATTTCCCCGACCGGCGCGTTTGAATAAAAAGAAATATCGTAGACCTGGACAGAACTCTTGTTTAATTCGCCAATCTGTTGCTCGGCAATCAGCTTTCCAGCTCTTATGAAGCCGGCTCTATCACATATTTTTTGTACTTCGCTTAAATCGTGACTGCTTACAAAAACAGTTGCGCCGCGATTTTTACTAGAGCGCACGAGTTCGAAAAAGGCTTCTTGCATAAGCGGGTCCAGGCCGCTGGTTGGTTCGTCCAGTATCAGCACCTCGGGTTCGTGCATAAAAGCTTGGATGATACCTACTTTCTGCCGGTTACCCTTGCTGAGGTTGCTAATTCGTACATCTGGGTTAAACTTGAATGTTCTTATGAGTTCTTTTAGGTGGGTGGGTCGTTTTAGTTTTTGCAATTGAGCCATATAAGTTAAGAAGTCGCCACCAGTCATTTTGCCGTACAATTTTATTTCTCCCGGCAGGTAGCCAATTTTGGCCTTAATTTTTACCGAGTCCTCAACTACATCTTTGTTCAAAATGCTGGCCGTGCCAGCGCTGGGTTGGATAAAGTTCATAAGCAAACGGATTGTAGTAGATTTACCTGCCCCGTTGGGACCCAAAAAGCCGTAAACTTCCCCTCGTTTTATCTGAAGATTTAGTTTGTGAAGCGCAAAAAAAGAAGCACCTGGGTATTTCTTGCTTAAATTTTCAGCTACGATGGCAACCGTTTCGTCTTGCATAAAATCAATTATAACGCTTGCGGCAAGAATATTCGGCGGCTATCAGCCCTCCAGCTGAAGGCGTTTAACTAGCCAGTCACGCGACAGAATGGATAAAAACCAGCCAGCCCGGGGGCCAGAAGTTTTGCCAATTAATGCTTTATAGAGCGGTACAAACGCCTGTTGAGGTGATAAATTAGTCTGCTCCTTGAGCTCATAAATAGCTTTATGGAACCACTCGCCGTCAGCAGTGGCTGGAGCTTGCTCTATTTTTTGGGATAGTTCTTTTAAAAATTCTTTATCGGTATCAGAAAACTCGTCTGGTTTTACATCTTCGCGCAAAGAAAATTTAACATCATCTGGCGCCCACTCTTCTAGCCATCGATCAATATATTTCAGCTCATCCTGGATTATCTGAACATTCTGATCCGTCCCATACTCGGGGTGGGTTCTTTTTATTATTTCGATTGTTCCGGCCGGATCTTTCAGCGCAGCCTGATATGAAACTACTAAATGCGTAAAGGGAATGCGGCTTATTACGGGGTTAAGATTTATTCTGCAAAGCCAAACTAACTGCTCCTCTTCAGGGGTTTTACTGGGTTTGTCAAGTAGTTCGGCGAATTCGTCTATCAGTTGCGAAACACCGTTGTTTGGATCAAAATATAGTCTTTTGGACGGCGGATACCGCAACATTAGAAACCGGATAATCTCCGGCGGCAAAACACTAATTACGCTTTCGGCGTCAAGGCCGGTGCCTTTGCTGGCGCTCATTTTTTTGGTATCACCGGCCAGGTTTACAAAGTCATATGGCACTGACAGTGGTGGCTCTACACCGAAGATTTTTCGACAGAGCTCTGCACCTGTATCATAACTTCCGCCTTTGGTAGCATGATCGCGGCCAAACGGCTCAACATCCACGCCCAGCAACCACCAGCGGGCCGGCCAATCTATCCGCCAATCTAGTTTTATGTCACCGCGTTCGTAGTTGACTGTTTGATTATTGCCATCTTTGTCCTCATAAACAATTGTTTTTGCATTTTTATCAATGCTTATAAACTTGCGCTTTTTTAAGTAACCATCTTCATTAATCTGCACTGGCGACCATTCATCGCCCAGCTTGTGACCCGAAATATTCTCTAGCACCGAGCGAACCTGATCGGTGTTTTCTAGGGCTTTTTCAATCGCCTCTGTAAAGAATCCGGCACGGTATTTTTCATGAGATCGGATAAACTCTATCTCCATACCCAGAGCTTCCGCCGAATTCAGTAAGTTCTGTAAGAAATACTCAGCGTAGGACTTACCGGCCTCTTCTGGTGCTGGAATATCACAGAGTGGCTTTCCTAAATATTGCTTATAATCTGTTGGGATATTTACCGGAATTTTGCGCAAAGCATCAAGATCGTCTGCAAAATATACATGCCTGGCTTGCCGGCCCCTTTTTTTGAGTTCTAATATAACCGCGTCCGAAGTAATTAACTCTCTGAGATGACCCAGGTGATGAACACCCGAAGGCGAACCACCGGATTCAATCAAAACCTCCCCTTCCGGACTGCGAGAAATTGCCTCATCAACAATTTTATTGAGCCATTGCATATGCCTAGGTTACAGGTTTTAGGATTTAGGTTCTAGTGGCATCCAGCTCGGTTTAGCTAATGGAGGTGATTTTGTAGGCAACTAGTTCGAGGCCGAGCTTAATTTGCGCTTTGTCGCTGACTTTTTTGCCGATTAGTGCCTGGCCAATCGGTGATTCATCGCTGATTTTACCATTCATGGGGTCTGCTTCCATGGTGCCAACAACTTGAAATTCCTTGGTCTTACCATCGGAACTCTTCAGTTTTACAGTCGAGCCCAATCTGACCGATCCATTCCCAGTTGGTTTTTTTATAATGCTAACATTTTGTAATATGTGCTCTAACTCGCTTACCCGAGCTTCTAGGCGGTCTTGTTCCTCTCGGGCTGTTTGATATTCGGCATTTTCGCTCAAATCGCCCAGTTCTCGCGCTGATTTAATTCGCTCAGCAACATCCTTGCGCTGGCCAACTAGCTCAGCCAGTTCGTCACGCAGTTCTTGTGCACCTTCATTGGTTAGTCTAAATAATTTTTTCATAATACTTAACTAATAACTCTTATGCTGTTTGGTAGTTTCTTTGCTTAATTTCTTATTTTCGGTTTGCAAGCTAACTGATTATATCAATCAAGGGATTACTTCGCTAGGTTTTTGATGATTTCGTTTTTGGGTAAAACGGATATTTCGCTTGAGTGCCGTTTTTTCATTTCAAAACCACCCTGTTCAAGTGTTTTCGGGCTTGCCACTAGTCTGATGGGTAGGCCCAGAAGATCTGCATCGTTTAACATTTCGCCGGCGCTTGCGTCCCGGTCATCATATAGTATCGTAACTCCGGCGTCTGTCAACTGCTGGTAGAGTTCTTCTGTTGTACTAGCTACATATTCTTCAGAGCTTAGCCGAGCAAGATAGGCAGTATATGGAGCGATTGATTCTGGCCAGACCAAACCTTTTTCATCGGCTAGGACTTCGGCCACAACGCCCATCAGACGAGTAACACCTATACCATAGCTACCTAGCCAAACTGGTTTATTCGCACCGTCTTCATCTGTGAAAAACAAGCCCAGTTGTTCTGATTTATGGGTACCGAAGCTAAATATGTTGCCGACTTCTGCGGTCTTTAGCTTTTCAAGGTTTTCTTTTAAAGCTCCGGCTTTTGCAATTGTTTCATCAGAAAGCACTTCTTCGTTAATTGCAACGCCCTTGGACCTGTCTAGGTAAATTATATCTTCGCCAGCATCACAAATTGTTTGAAACTCGTGACTAAACTCTGTAAAAGCGCCACCTGATGCAAGTGTCAAAAATGTTTTATCACCAAGGCCGGTTTTTTCAAATACTCTTAAATAGCTATCTGTTATGGCTTTGTAGTAGGTCTGGTGTTCTTCATCGGTTCTAGAATACGAATAAAGGTCTTTCATAATAAATTCTCTAGACCGCATAATCCCACTCTTGGCTCGTAGCTCATTGCGTAGTTTGGTTTGAAACTGATAGGTATAGACAGGTAGGTCGCGGTAGCTGGATATAAATTCTTTCATCATTTCGGTTATTGGTTCTTCATGGCTCCAGGCTAGGCCAACTTCGGTACCGTTTTGCAAGCGAGACTTGAACCAAACATCCACTTTGGCATCATCCCAGCGGTCGGTATGCTGCCAAAGTTCTTTTCGCTGTAGGCTGGTCATAAGCAGCTCGGTGGCCCCGCTAGCATTCATTTCGTCACGAATAATTCGTTTGATGTTCTCAACTACAGCCAATCCTAATGGTAAAAGAGCATAAACTCCGGCTGAATCTTTGTGTATAAAACCGGCCCGAATTAGAAGTTGTGCATTCTTTGCAGTTTCGTCAGCTGGTGCCTGGCGACGAGTTTTTGTAAATAGTTGGCTTCTTCGCATAAATATAGCTTAAGGCTTAAAGCAAAAAAGCTCAAAGTTCCATTAAAAGTTTACTTTGAAAGCTACAAGGTTATTAAGCATATGAATCAGTATGCCAGCATAAATAGCGCCTGTGGTTTCGCGTTTATAAACTAGTACCATTGAAAGTACAAATGTACTAAGTGCTGCCGCCCACACCAGTGGTCCGCCGTTACCAAATTCTAAGTGAGCCGCCGCAAAAATCAAACTAGTAATAAACATGGCAGGCAAAAAATTTAGCTTGCCTCTCAAGCCTGAAAATAGGTAACCACGCATCAACACTTCTTCGCCGATGGGCGCAAGTATTACTAACGACAAAAAAGCAAACGCCTTGTCCATACCGTCATTTATCCGGTCAAAGCCAATGTCTTGATTTTGGTCTAAATTTAACGAGGGCACTAACTGAGATACAGCTAGCAAAACGACAATTAACACCAAATAATAGGCCCCGAAACCAAGCAGCCCAGACTTTAGGTCGCTCCACCCAGGCAAGCGACCTAGGCCAATTTTTGCAAGTGAAACTTTTCTTAGTTTTAGTAACCACAGCACCAGACCGACCGCGACGGCTTCGGCGAATAGTACAAACAAAAACTGTACCCAGGCTACATCGGATATTTTGCTTAGGCTAGAGCCATGTCTTGTCAAAGTTAGAATAGCTCCTAGCACAATTCCAGCCAGCGCTTGAGAGGCAACAAAAACACCAATGGTTAGCGGTATAACCCAAGCTGGGCCGCCCAAGTTGTTGTTGTATTTAGTATTTCCGAATTTAAGTAGCGAACTAAATAGTTGTCCAGGTTTTTTCACTCTGCTTAGTAAAACCTTCTTACATCTACGACCGTGATAAGTAGTATCAAAACTAGCAAAAATGCCATTCCTGCCCCTGTTAGGCGTTCCTCAGTCGCTTTGCTGAGTGGTTTTCGTAAAACTTTCCTGGAATAGAGAATCATTGCCAGACGACCGCCGTCTAGTGCTGGGATGGGCAAGATATTCATAAAAGCCAAAGTTAATGAAATTATGGCTATGACCCAGAGTATAAAATTTATTCCGAGTGCCCCACTGCCCCATAAAATGGTAGCTATAGCCACAGGGCCGCCAACCTGACTAGTCGCTTGGTCCTGTCCATGAACCCTAGCTTCTTGGTTGCCTGTCGCTGCACCTGCTACTATCGAGCCGACACCTTCTACCGCATGCCAAAGACCCTGCCCGGTCAAAGCAATCAGTTGACCAGTAAAACCAACCGCAACAACTGGTGCGCTCCAAGTGTAACGGTCAACTTGTAGCTGTGTTGGCACAAAACCAAGATAGCCTTTTGGCTCATCAGTATTTTGACTGGCTTTTACTTCTTTTGTGCTTAGTAATTGGGTTTGTTTAGTTATGGTTTGCCCTCTATGGTCGTAGCTAAGGGTAACTTTTTTTCCAGCTAGTTGCTGCGTAGCGTCGTGGACCTGTTCCGGAGTAGAAGTCGGAAAGGTTTTGCCGCCGTAACTAATAGACAGAATTGTGTCTTGGTGCTGGAGCCCAGCTCGCTCGGCCGGTGACCCAGGCTGAATATAACCTGCCCTGACTTCTTGCCTAAGGGTATGTCGGTCACTAGCTACTGTAAACTGGTTTGGAATTAATCTTGGAGTTCCTATCCAGCCAACAAGCGTAAGCAAAAACACCCCCACTAGAAAGTTGGCAGTAACTCCGGCCAGCAAAATTTTGGTTTTGGCTCTCAAATTAGCGGCACCAAAGCTACCTTGTAGGGTTGAATTGTCATGCTCACCTTTTAGTTTTACAAATCCACCTATCGGTAACCAGTTCATGCTCAAAAGAAGCCCGCTTTTGAGACGCTTGCCGGCCATTCGAGGCGGTAATCCAAGTCCGTATTCTTCGACTTCAACTCCGTTTCGACGGGCGGCAATAAAATGACCCCATTCGTGTATTAAAACCAAGCATACGAACAGAAAGATTGCAAAGACTGAAAGAGCTAGTTGCATGTTTTTATTATAAGTTCTTCATTATTTTTCTATTTAAAAGTATGAGTCTAGGCTTAATAATAGCTTAGAGCGTTGTAATTTCGGTCTCCTTATTCTTGGCTAATGAGTCAACTTCGGCTTTTTGTTTAGCAAGTAATTCATCTATTTGTTTTTCAAATCGTAAGCGATCGTCCTCTCCTATCTTTTTGTCCTTCTCGGCCTGCTCTCCCTGGTGAAAGGCTTCGTGGCGAATCTGGCGAGCAGTAATCGCGCAGTCTTCGACTTTTTGATTGAGAACTTTAACCATTCCCTGCCTGGTTTCGGTAGTTAGTGGCGGAATTTGAATTCGTACTACATGGCCATCATCGGCTGGATTAAGCCCTAACGATTGGTCCGACCGAATAGCATCGGAAATTGCCTGTAAGTTATTCGGGTCAAAAGGACTGACTTGCAACATAGTGGCTTCGGGTGCCGTAATGCCTGCAACCCCCTTAAGCGGCAAACTTTGGCCATATACTTCTACCAATATGCCGTCGAGCATACTAGGGTGGGCTCGACCGGTGCGCAGTTTGCCGAGTTCTTCCTTAAAATGATCGGTAGCAGCTATCAATTTGTTTTTGGTTTGGTCCAAAACTTGTTGGGGGTTCATTACCTACATTTTACAGCTTGTAGGCGACAATTAACAGCTTGATCCTAGTAATTGTAAATGCTAGCGTTTTGTTGTAATATATTTATCGTTTTAGCTGACGGCCAAAAACTGGTGCGGGCGCTGTCGGCTCGCACCTTACAAAAAGGAGGTTAATTTGGACGACCCTGTCACAATTGGTGACTGGCTTCCAACACTGATCTTTGCAGTTGTCCTTTCTGCGTTGGTTTTAAGGCATTTTGCTCGAAACCGGTAAGTTCGTCTACCGACGAGCGCGAAGCCGCAAAGTAAGCGCGGTAGCTATACAATTTCCGCGCACAAGTAGACCACCCTACTATTCCAAAGATAAGCTATAAAGGAGACCAAATGACACAAAGCCAGATTAATGCTTTGGTCAACACCGCTCTCGCCCTAGGTGGGTTCGGTTTGCTGGTACTGTCGGCCGGATTCATCAGTTCTGCCGGCTGGGCGGTGGCTGACCCAGGGCACTGGAAGCCCAAGGCAGTAAAAGTTGCCGTTTTTCTTCCGGTTGGTGCTGTTCTTGCACTTGGCGGAGCGGCTATGGTCTTTGCTGCCATATGGTAGGGGAGAATCATGAAAAAACTCAAAGTCGCTGTTTTAGTGGTTTCGGGTTTAGCTACAGCTACCAGCCTAGCCACAGCCTACTGGCTGGCCAAGACTGACGGGCTGTTGCACTACGGCCCGCATGACCAGGAACTATAGGCCATGCTGGCGTGGTTGGCTTTGGCCACCGGAGCGATATTGATGGCCTTTGGCGGCCCGCTACTGGTGGTGATGCTAGTCGTCGAACTGTCGGCACAAGAACCATTGCCGCCTGAAGGCGGCAAGTTCTTGCCAGCCATTACAGTCGTTTAGCTTCCACCCCCTAGTTCTTAAGTCCCGGAATGCGTCGAGCACCCTTTGCTCCGTTTCCGGGCACCGCCCCGCATGAGTAACCGCACTGCTCTTCGGGGCTGTTTTTATATCTAAACAAGTGTTTGATTTGTTAAGTACTACCTGCTTAGGCTACTAAGCGCGGGTCGTCAGAATTAGTAGGCGGCAAACCTAGTATCAATTCGGCGCCGTCAAGCACAACTTCCGTAAGGTTTTGAATGGTATTAGTCGTATTAACCGGTTGAGAACTAATAGTACCATCAGCAAAATAGGGTGCGTCTTTACTCGTCCCTGCCTTGGATATTTCTAGCCAGCCACTAATATGATCGTTGCCTGGACGGTATTTTTGCTCACTAGCACCCATAACGATCATCAGCCTATCAGGTGCGATTTCTCCCTTTTTCACGAATAGTATTAACTGGTCATACACTTTATGGCTCTTTGTTTGGTAAGCTACGGTGTACCTTGTCAGTTCGGTGTTTGTACGGGTGCCTTTCTCTATTATATCTTCAATCCAAACACCGTTGGCTCCCCTGTCATGCAGTTGCTGAATGGTATTTTTTATTTTTATTACTCTTTCGCGGTAGCTCTTATATGGCGTACTCTCAGCTACAGGCATGCTCTGACTGGTTGGAGGCGATGTTTCTAGGTGATTGCCAACTAAAAGTGCCCCCGCCGCACCAGCTACCGCCGCTGATGCTATAGCAAAGCGCATACCGCGCTCACTCCCACCCACAAGGTGGGGTTTGCGGTTCATGCTAGTTAATTTCGCCGAGTTGAAAGCGTGCAAAACGGCGCACTACAATGTTTTCGCCCAGTTTAGCGATGTGCTCTTTTACTAGCTCTTCCACGCTTTGATCGGGGTTTTTGACAAACGGTTGGCTAAGCAGGCACTTTTCGGCAAAGTGCTTTGCCACTTGTCCCTCAACAATCTTGGTAACCATGTCGGCCGTTTTTCCGCTAGCATTAGCTGCTTCTGAAAACTCAGCTTGGGTTTCTTTTTTGGCGCTTGCTGGCACATCATTTTGGCTCACATATTCAGGACTAGACGCCGCAATATGCATAGATAAATCTTTTACAAGCCCCTTAAACTCATCAGTTTTAGCTACAAAATCGGTTTCGCAGTTGACTTCTACTAACACGCCAATCCGTCCGTCGTGACTGTAGGTCCCTATCAGCCCGGCTCGGGCTTCGCGTTCGCCACGCTTTTCGGCTTTGGTTAAGCCTTTTTTGCGCATCTGCGCAAGAGCTTGGTCGAAGTCACCCTCGCTAGCAACTAGCGCTTGTTTGGCATCAGTAATTCCAACTCCGGTAAGCTCACGAAGTCTTTTGATTTCTTTAAGTGAAAAATTAGCCATTATTTTGCACTCTCTTTCTTAGAATCAATTTTTTTGAGGGTACTTTCATCGGTTGGCTTTTCGGTCGCAGACTTGAGCTTGCTTTTACCGGCTTCAATTGCTGAACATACATAGCCAAGGATCAAGTTAATAGCTTTACTGGCATCGTCGTTACACGGGATAGGGTATTTAATAGTGGTAGGGTCGGTGTTGGTATCCACTAAAGCTACCACTGGAATCTTTAGTTTTACTGCTTCACGGACGGCATTGGCGTTTTCTAAAATGTCGACTACAAAAATAGCCCCCGGACGAGCCATCATCTCCTTTATGCCGCCATAAAGATTGTTCATGCTTTCAATTTCCTCGGTAAAACGCTGGACTTCTAACTTGCTATATTTGGCAGCTAGCTCACCACTGGCTAGTCGATTCTCAATATCTTTTAGGTACTTAATGCGGCCCCCAATAGTGTTGGTGTTAGTCAGCGTGCCACCTAACCAACGCTCGGTTACATATGGCATTCCGGTTGCAATAGCTACTTCTTTTACCTTAGCTTTGGCTTGGCGTTTGGTGCTAACAAGCAATATTTGTTTGCCGCTCGCTACTGTTTCTCGAATAAAATCAAGAGCAATTTCTAACTGGTCGACTGTCTTAGTCAGATCAATAATATGACTACCCTCGCGTTTGCTATGAATATAGGGTGACATTTTAGGGTGCCAGCGACTGGTCTTATGACCAAAATGAGCACCTGCTTGTAATAGTTGTCTAATGTCTACATTGGTAGATGACATAATTGCTTAATCCTTCTCTCTTAGACTTGGAGACTTAGCCGACCCGGACCTACACGGTGATTCACGGGATGCGGAGGATTAGTGCCTCAAAGCCATTTAATCAGTTATGTGACTATTTTACATCTGTTGCACACATTTGGCAAGCCCCGTGAGGACTTTACTAACCCGCCATATGATACTAAAATAGGTTTGGATTCTTGGATAGTTTCGGTATCCGACTACTATGGAGGTTTATGATGGCTCAGTCGTCCGAGCTCCGCGAGTTGTTTGACCCCGATGGTGCCCTTTTTCTGGCGCGAACAGTCGGCGTCACTACACTCGACGAACTTCTTAGAGTTAGCGAGCGCCAGCTGAGGACTGAGGCGATGAACCTCAGGTACCCCCGCGGTGAACAGTTGGTCGACCGTGTCATCCGGCGACTCAACGCAAAGGGGCTTTCGCTGGCGGCGGACAGACCCAAAAAACCTGAGTAACCTAGGATTCTTCATGTGGGGTCACTCCCGGAGCGCCTGACGCTGTTCCACCATTTGTCTGCGCCACCACACCTCCCCCAGTAGCTCGACCGCGAGCGATGGGGGAGGTCCGGGATCTTTAATTTTTATTATGAAAAACTTTGTGTGCAGCCCGCAGCTTATTGCAAAGGCTGAAGAAATTTATGATAGTCTACCGGCTTACTATAGTGTTCCGACAGATGTTATTGACGGTAAAGCCCATCGATGGATGCAAGTTCCGAACGGACCGGGCGAAGCGGCATTTGACGCACTCGAAGACGCCGGCTTAGAGGTTACCGTCAAAAGTATTACTGTTTTAAGAACAGCCTTGGAAATGCAGCTGGCTAATCGGCGGATGCCTTGACTTAATAGCCTCTAACAGATATAATTCGACTGATGAAAAAAGGGATACACCCGGAAAATTACCGCCCGGTCGTCTTTCAGGACTTGAACGACGGTACTACATTTGTAACCCGCTCGACCGTTGAAACCGAAGAAACAATTAGCCTAGATGGGGCGGAGTATCCGTTAGTTAAAGTTCATATTTCCAGCTCTTCACATCCCTTTTT
>CAYUXQ010000027.1:0-9007 GCA_964448925.1 uncultured Candidatus Saccharibacteria bacterium
TGAGGGAGCAGGTGGGGCATTGGAGGGTGGCGTTGGCTGAGCGGTTACAGGCTGTGAGGGTGGTTCAAACTGCGGTGGAAGTGCCGGGTCCAAAGGCGCAATAGTTGGAGTAGTTTGAGGAGGTGCAGACAGCACAGCAGGAGTAGCTTGAGCCGTTTCGTTCGGCTCCTGTGAAGGAGCAGTTACGGGTATTTCTGGTTGTATGGCAATATTTGCGTTGGCAGTTGGCAGGGGTGGTTGCTGTTCGCTTGGTCGCAGAATTGAGTTGACTATTTTATCTAGCCCATCGTCGGCTAAGTTAGCCTTGACCACATAGCCAACTATGTTAAGTTCGCGCAGTCCAGCCGGTGCTTCGGTCTCGTTGAGGTTTGAAATTATAAACACGGGGATGTTTTTACCCCATTCGCTAGCCCTCATTCGTTTTAGAATTTCGTCGCCAGCTACGGCCGGCACCATAAGGTCTAGAAGAACAAGGCTAGGTAATTCGTTTTGAATTAGATAAAGTGCGGCTATTCCATCGTTAGCTACAAAGCATGTGTAGCCAAGCATTTCCAGTCGAGTTTTGTAAATTTCCGAAAGTGCTTTGTTATCTTCGACAATAACTATTTTCTGTTTTTCTTGGTTTGATTCCATCCTGGTCTTAATTCTAATGCATATCTCAGGCTTTTGCCAACCAGAACAGGGCTGTTGTCAGGAGGGATTTATAGGTACAATATGCTTATGCTCCTGGAGTTCTTTTTTTGGTGGTATGGTCCAGGGTGGAAAAAAGCCTGGGCAGATTGTTTTTCCTGGGTTAAAGCCGTCCAGGCAGCTTTTTCGATAGATGTCCTATTAACAACGCTGTTTTCTCCGTGGAAAAGAATAGTCAGTTTTCCGGGCAGGTCAATAGACGAAAGAATTCATGCTTTAATAGATAATTTAGTTTCCAGAGTAATTGGTTTTTTTGTTCGGCTAATTGTACTGTTTGCTGCGGTTGTAATGCTAGTTTGCACCGCCATAGCGGGGTTGATGGTGGCTATATGCTGGCCGTTGCTGCCACCAGCCGGACTAATATTGGTCACATGGGGGATTATTAGCTAGTGGAGTTAAATAAACATAGTTCTCGAGCTCGTAAGGCTCGCCTGGCGTCCCACATCAACGGTACCTATTGGCGAGCAACCGTTTTGGTGTTGTGTGCTTTTGGACTTGGTGCCGCCGTGTTACTAGTTGGTGAGCAAACAAGGTCTGCTGGCTATATATGGCTAGGTCTAGCAATTGAGGCGCTGGTTGTTTCGTTGTGGTATAAACGCGACTTATCAAACTTGCCAGCCAAAACCAATTCTTCTGCGCTTGATGATATTTTGGAACCTGGTTTGTTAGCAAGCCTTTCTATGCAAAAAGAACTATCGCCTAAAACTGCCTGGACATCAGTAGTCAGCCAACCGGCAGGGCGTTTTTTTTCTAACCATCTGCTTTTATCCACCGAGGTAATGGATCCGATTCTAAGCACCAGCAACGCTGATATGGCGAGCGTATGGCAAAAAGCGGTTGAACTAAAGTCCTATTCAAAAGCCAACCAACTCGACGCAGCGGCTTTGGCTGCCGCTTTGGTTTTATGTAGTTCGCAGAGCAAGCAATTTTTGGCTAGTGGCAACCTAAAACCAGAAGAACTAACAGAAGTAGTCTGTTGGTGGTCCCGTCTGGACACCTTCCTTCGCGCCAAAAAACCGCGATTTGGAGGCATTGGCCGTGACTGGGCCAGCGGTTTTACTCCAACTCTCGACAGTTTCGGCATAAACATTAGCAAACTTATCGAAGCTGGTAGGGGGCATTTTCACACATTAGCCCACAGCGATGTTCTTGACGGCGTTATACATAATTTATCCGAGGGCAGCGGCGGGGTAGCCATAGTTGGCGAAGCTGGCACTGGAAAAACAGGGCTAGCTTATGCTTTGGCCCAGCGTTTACTCGAGGGCAAAGATGAATCTTTGCGTTACTACCAACTTGTCAGCCTGGATGCATCGGCTATTGTCTCGGCTTCTGGCAACGAACTAGAAAGAATTATTTTAACCTTGTTTGCCGAGGCCCAGAGAGCCGGGAACATTATATTGTTTTTAGACGAAGGCCAGCTTTTCTTTGGTGAAGGTACGGGTGCTTTGGATATCAGCAAAATATTATTGCCCGCTTTGCAGGGGCGCTCTGTCAAAATCGTTGCTGCCTTCACGCCCAATGATTTCCAAAGAATCAAAAACAGCAACGAATCGTTGGCAGCCCAACTAAGCTTAATAAACATCAAAGAGCCCGACGAAGCAGTTACGCTGCGAATATTACAGGACAGCGCCCTAACTTTGGAAGCCAAAAGCCGGGTTTTGATTACCTATAAGGCTACCCGAGAAGCCTACCGGCTTAGCGGGCAGTACAGCCAAGACATTGCTTATCCAGGAAGAGCAATAAGTTTGCTAGAGCAGTCCATAGCCTACGCTGAAGGTAGGGTCGTAACTGATGTATCCGTGCAAACAGCTATAGAAAAAACCAAGGGTGTAAAAGTGGCTAAAGCCCAAGGAGTTGAAGCTGACACACTATTGCACCTGGAGGACAAAATCCATTCTCGTATGATCAACCAGTCTGTAGCGGTGGGAGTGGTGGCAGCAGCTTTGCGCCGGGGGCGTGCAGGTGTAGCTAGTCCTAAGCGCCCGATTGGCAGTTTTTTGTTTTTGGGACCGACTGGGGTGGGCAAAACTGAACTAGCGCGCTCGTTGGCTGCCACCTACTTTGGTGACGAGCACCAAATGGTTAGACTAGATATGAGCGAATACCAGCAACCCGAAGATGTAGCCAGGCTGCTGGATGCCGGAGCTACCGCTAGCAAGAGTCTGATAATGTCTATTCGCGAACAACCTTTTTCGGTGGTGCTTCTCGACGAAGTTGAAAAAGCTCACCCCAATATTCTGAATCTTTTGCTACAGCTACTTGACGAAGGACAGGTTTCTGACCAATCGGGTAAAGCAGCGTCTTTCAGAAATGCCATAATTATATGTACCTCCAATGCCGGTTCGGCCGACATTATTACCCAAGTTGGGGCAGGTAACAGTCTGGAAAATTTCGAACGGCCCCTAGTTGAAAAACTTATTGCTGTTGGACAGTTCAAACCCGAGCTCATCAATCGTTTTGATGAAGTTGTACTTTTTCGTCCGCTAAACCAAGAAGAACTCGCGCTGGTAGCTCAGTTGATGATAGCCGAAGTTAACAAAACGCTGGCAGGCCAAAGCGTAAGCGTTAAACTGACGCCTACGGCGCTGGCGGAAATAGTTAAGCGCGGATACGATCCTGAGTTTGGAGCTCGACCAATGCGGCGCGTTGTCCAACAAACAGTTGAGAATGCAGTTGCTAATAGGATTTTAGCCGGTCAAGCTGGAAGCGGTTCTGAAATTGTTTTGGATATTAAAGATTTGTCTTCAGCTCAGCCGGCACCAAAGGCTATTGCCTAATAGCGACTTCTAGCGAACCATCAGTTAGCACCATGGCTGTAGCTACCGCAAAGGTAGTGCTGGCAGTGATGAAGTCGGTTCTTTGTGCTGGCTTGCCGGGAAATAAGCTATTGGCTCGGTCCAGAACATGCCAATAGTCAAAGTTAAAAGCCTGGATCTGATTAGAACTGTTTTTGCAAAACAAATCGCGGTTAAATGTTGTTCCGGCAGTTTTATTGATCATGGCTAAGGCTTCTTTGTGCTTGCCGTCCATTATTTCTACTGCATCTTTGCCGCTGCCTTTTGCAACACACTCCAACGATTGAGTTTTGTACAAAAAAACCTCTCCATGTTTATCAAAATAACTTTCGACATTTGCCGGGGCAGTTATGGACGCAGCCCTGGTTCTAACACGCAAAAACGAATCAGAATCAAAATCGCCAGCCATAATAATACGGCAATAATTCTCTAAGGGAGTTCGAGCATTAGTATCGGCTATTTTTTCGAGCACTGGTATCATTTTGTCAATTGCCCCGCACCCAGTGTTAGGGAAGCTACTGGTAGTATCGCTGTGTGCACCACAAGGAAACGGTAGCTCTAACTCCTTGTACGCATGTTGGAGCTCGGCTATGTCTGTAACTAAAGTTGCTTCGGGGGCGACTGGCTCTGGCTTGGCCAAGCGTAGCGCAAGTGCAAGCGCTGGAGTACCTCCAGATACTTGTGGTCCTAGCTGAGCAGTTTCTAGCTGGGAATCTGTTTCGCCCAAACTAGTTTTAGCCGGGCGACCGTCAATGCATCTTTCAGGTCCGACCGGTGAAGTCTGGTAGAAATATCGATCTAGATTCTGTGCTCTGAACTCACTAGTGTAGACAGTGGGCTTAGCGTCAACAGAAATTGTTCCACTCCAAACATGTGGGTCTTCCAAGCCGCCGTTTAGCGGCCCGGCGAATTGTATTTGTGTGTGGATATCTTCTTGGTCTATCATTTCGGGTTCTTGGTAGTCATAGTTTTTTGGCACAACTAAATAATTCTCCAAACCTGGTACTCATAAGTAATCCAAAAGCACCTTTTATTTTATAAAAACAACACCTTATTCTACTCTGTTTTTGTGGTTTGTAAAGGTGTATCATAAAATTATGAACAAAAGTGAAATGGTGGTAGTCACCACCAATGATTTGCCTGGCTATGAAGTGGTTGAAGTTTACGGCGAAGTTTTTGGGTTAATTGTCAGAAGCCGTAATATTTTTTCGAACATTGGTGCTAGTTTTAGGACTATCTTTGGCGGTGAAGTCAGGGGCTACACTACCCTTTTAAGTGACAGTCGTGAGCACGCTCTTGTTCGGTTGCGCGAAGCCGCTGCCGCCAAAGGGGCCAATGCCGTTCTTATGATGCGTTTTGACAGCGGTGATATTGGCGGCATAATGAACGAAGTGGCAGCTTACGGAACAGCTGTGAAAGTTAGGCCCAAATAACCAATGCCAGATGCGCCCAGCACTCTTTTGGTTATTTTTGGGATTAGCGGTGATTTGTCGCACAGGTATTTACTACCGGCAATTGCCCAGCTACAGTCTGCCGGACAACTGCCGAAAAAATTCAACATCCTGGGGGTTTCGCGGCGCGAACTAAAATCCAAGGAAATCTTAACCACACCAAGACTGCAAAGACTGGCTCAGGCGCTGAAATTTGAGTTAGTTCAAATGGATATGGAATCAGCAAAAGATTACATATATCTATCTAGAAAAATAAAAGGCTTTAATACTGATCAAACAATGTTTTATTTTGCTGTAC
The DNA here is from genome assembly GCA_964448925.1 of uncultured Candidatus Saccharibacteria bacterium. Classification (GTDB taxonomy): domain Bacteria; phylum Patescibacteriota; class Saccharimonadia; order Saccharimonadales; family UBA10212; genus JAYTJL01. Next base: position 5,235 of record CAYUXQ010000027.1, read on the forward strand.
CGCCAGGCAGTGTGCTTGGGATAGTAACTCAACTTGGACAGGCAAGACTCAATGGCAGCAAAACAAAGCTACTTATGGAAAAACCGTTTGGAACCGACCTCGCTTCTGCAAAAAAGCTTATCAAAGGAGTAGATCGGTATTTTTCTGAAGATCAGGTATATAGAATTGACCACTACTTAGCCAAAGGAATGTCACAAAATATCAGTGTGTTTTTGGGTGGAAACAGTTTGTTTAGACAGATGTGGAACAAAAAGCATATTAGCAGTATAGAAGTCGTTGTTGCAGAAGATATTGGTGTACACGGTAGAGAAAAATTTTATGAGCAAACTGGTGCGCTTAGAGATGTACTCCAAAACCATGCACTTCAACTGGTTGCGTTGACTATAGCAGAACCATGTAGTAGTGTTTTTGGTTTTGAAGAAGTACCTGGTCGCCGACTGAGGGCACTTAAGTCACTGAGCCTAGGGCGCAATAAGGCTATTAGGGCCCAATATAACAGTTATACCAAAGAAGTTGATAGCCCAACTTCAACTACCGAAACATTCGCTGCCATAGAGGTATATTCTTCGTTAAAAAAATGGCGGGGAGTACCAATCAGAGTATACACTGGCAAAAAACTCAACGGAAAGTATACCGAGATCAGAGTCAATTTTAAAAAAACCAGCCAGGATCAGACCAACCGCTTACTGATAAAAATACAACCCCAGGAAGGGATAGAACTAGACCTGCTTGTTAAGGCCCCTGGCTACGACAGCAAACTTGAAATGGAAAAACTGGAGTTCGACTATTACAAACAAGCTCAACAGCTACCAGGTGCCTATGAGCAGGTTCTGCTGGAAGCAATTAGGTCCAAACAGCAGCTTTTTGCCGGCAGCAGAGAAGTTCTGGAGTGTTGGAGGTTGCTGAGACCTGTATTGCGGAGTTGGTCTAAGTCCGCCAAGGGACTAAAAAAATATCAACCCGGTACTAGTCCGGAAGTGATTACTGCCGAGTGGGACCGCTAAGGTCTACAGGAGAATATTCAATCACCTTGTTAGTAGAAGGGCGGTAAAGAATTGCTCTACCCGCTTTTGCATAAACCAATACCTTGTCGCCGTTTTGAGCGTGAGCAAAAAAAGCTTGGTTGTGAAGCTTTGACGCATCGCTGACAGTAGCCATAGAAGGAGTCTCTCCCTGGGGTAGCTCGACTAGTTGACCAACCCTTGCTATTAATTCGGTCTTAGCGTCTTTAACTGCTTGCGCAGGCTGAGCTGCTTGGCTGAGCTGCTGCTTAGTTGTGAAATACCCATATGCTAAGAAGATTATTAATACTACCACAATAAGGGCAATAACTAGTTTCCACTGTTTGCCCAACCACCTTGTGAGCTTTTTATAATATTGGCCGGGTGTTTTGCTGCTTCGATGTGATCTCCAACTAGAGTCTACACTAATCCGTCTAACTTCGGGGACTGTTCCTGTGCCGTTTTTGTGGCTCATATTTTTATCTATATAAGCCATTATTTATTTTGACCCTTTGCAAGTAACGCCGATAAAAAGCAACACCATAAGCTTGTTCTATTGTACTACGAGGTAAGTAAATTTATATTTACTGCTCGAACTAGATGGCGTAGTGAGTGTTAGTTTAAAACCTTCGGCAGTACTCTCTACAAAATACCGTGCATTAGCACTGTCGGCATTAGCAGCAGTAAGGCTAATTTGCGGAGCTTTAGCATACGGGTGAGCAAAGGTAATTTGGGCTATCTCGCCTTGGTAGTCCGTGTTAATACCAGCAACCGACAGACTACCGGTATTATCGTTACCGTTAAGTTCGGCTTTGCCAACACTGGTGTGTATAGTTGGGCTATTTCCGTCAGTTAATATATGACCACCAAAGGTTACATCGTTTCTAAATACCGTTTTTTCTACAAATGTAACTATTTTGGCAAACAGGGCATTTCCATGAAATTCTACATCACCTTCCACGGTTAGGCCTCCAGTTATTTTGAGTGAGGGTAGGGTTGTTTGCAGCGGTGTGGTACCCCCCACCGCTTTAGCGGCAGGCGCCTCGTCGCTTAGTTCGGCGTTAATCTTATTTTCTAGACCTGTAATTTTACCGGTGATTATTTCTAGACCTTCAATTTGATCAGCCTTAACCTTATCTGCTGTAATTGTGCCGTTAATATCTAAGTCGCCACTAAAGCTAATTAGCTTTGAAGGTCTTGCGACTATGTTGGTGTATTTTTGTTCATTTGTTTCAGCGGGTAGGTAACTTATTGTTCCTTGTGTTTGGCTTGGGTCATATTTTGTCTGCTCGGTTGATGTAGTCCCAAGCAACTTTTCTAGACTTTCGGTGTCTTGGTTTTGAGCAGATACCTGCGAACTGCCTGGTGCGTATGAGTTTTTAATAAACATTGTGACCATACCTAGTCCTTGCCCGCTATAGCCATTCATAGCCATACCAATAGTTGGGCCAGGTTTGGTGGCTTTCATGGCAACGCCTGGGGTAGAAGATGGGGTAAGCAAATCACCAGCTTTTATGGGTCCGTTTTCTTGATTGACTTTAACCGGTACTCGTCCAGACAGCGCTAGCAATACCGGTATGCCGCCACTATCTTTAGAAGATGAGCCCATGACAACACCTGGCTTGGTAGAAATAACGCCCATCACACTGGCATCATAGGCACTGGTTGATTTTTTTACGCCGGCATCTAGGCTGGGGTCTAGGCTGACCACATCGCCAGGTACAAGAGATGTATCATTTGAACTGTAGAATTCCGCCAGGTCAGCACCGGTAACACGGTAGGCGTTCATAACACTGCCTTCTTTTACGGTTATGCTAGTACCAGCACCGCCGGTGTTTTCGGCAAATTGGACCTTGACTGTGCCTGCGGTTCCGCCACCGGCAACATTGGCTGTGATATTAACTATAAAAGGTGTTGCACTAGCATTTATAGCACCATTGACTAATGTACCAGGAGTAGTGCAGTTAGTGGTCGTGGACTGGGGGAAGGCCGCCCCGCTTGGTTCGGCACCTGACTGCAAAACCATACAGCTAACACTTGCTGGACCTGCTACTGCGGCTTTCCAGTCGGGCGTGGCGCTGTTGTTGTTAGATACTACTAGATTCCAGATTACATTCCATTCTTCGCTCGCACCTAGGTTAAATTGTAGAGCCGTTTCGTCTACTAAGGTGGTACTATTGGTAACCGACTGGTCGGCGCTTTTGGCGCGATTTATAACATCGGCATCTTGTCCAACATCGCTTACGACTCCGTTCTGACATTTTTTTATCCTAGCATCGGAAGCGTCAGCATAGATATTATAGTTGCCGCTGGCACAAGTTGGATTTGTGTCTGATTCGGTAAATTCTACACCTAAATTAGAAGCACCAATTTGACCGTTAAAAGTTTTATCGCCAGCAAATGTTTGGGCGCCGGTGGTAACTGCACCAGCAACAGATACAGAAGCATTTGAGATTCCCAAAGTAATAGTATCTGGATTGGGCCCTGCGTTAAGCGTCCAAGCTGTGCCAGTAACCGTCCCGGTAGCAGCCACATCTGTAAAATCGGCATCGGTAGTAGCTGCTGAGTTAACAGAAATGTTATCTCCGCTACCACCACAGGAGGAAAATATTAGTTGAGATGCAGTTACGCCATCTGTCTGTAGACATTGACTGACCGCTGGCCCAGTAGTTGGTAGAGTTAGACTGTACGACGAAGCTGTACTTGCGGCAGCTAGGGTGATTGAAGTATTGGAAGCGTTTGTAGTGTTGAAAACAAGCTTTCCATTGACTC
>CAYUXQ010000027.1:9017-10578 GCA_964448925.1 uncultured Candidatus Saccharibacteria bacterium
TGACTCCGCTGGTGCCTTGTTGGCCGAGAATAACTTGGTCGCCGGAAGTATCTACCCCAAAGATATTGTTGCTGTTGGAGGAATCTTGGATAATTACACCACTGGCTGAGTTGTTACTAGCCAGCACCAATCCGCCGTTTGGCGATACGCTAAAGACATCGATGCCGCCATTTTGTACAGCAAAGCGGCCATTACTGCCGCAAGAAGTTGTACACTGCAAATTAACTAGCACACTAGGGTCAGTAGCAGTATCCGCAGCATTAAGCAGGAAATTATGACCGTCAGTCATGTTAATGGTTGCACCGTTATCGTAGGCAGATTGGAGCGTAGCACCACTAGGGTTTGACGAGGTAGAATAATATTCAACAGTCCAAAAAACCGTGTAATCAGTACTGCCACTTGGTGAAAAAGCCGAGTCTGTATCAAAAGCAACACCAATGGTGTCGCCTTGGGCGAAGGTAACTGTGCCACCAGCTACGGCAGAGGCCGAGGAGCGATTGTCGGTAGAATTCATTTGACAAGCTGCGCTGCCAACCGAAGTACCGTTTACTCGCCAACGCAAATCAAGGTTGCCGGCGGTAATAGCAGCGTTATTTTTGATTAGACAGGTTCTAAAACTTCCAGCTGCTGGGGCTGTAAAGCCGGTGGCGCCGGCAGTATTAGAAACTCCTGTAGCACTTGTGAAGACTAGTGTCTCGACATTTAGACCAGTTTGGTTGGCGGTCACATTTGCACGCCCAGATATAATGCTAGTGGTAGCATTGCCGCTAGCAGTTAAGCAATCTTCCCAAGTATTATTTTGATAGCATCGTAAAGTACCGCTACTACTATTGTAGTAGATTCCCCCATTTACGCCGGTTGGGTCACCAGCTGTGTTTTTGGTATCTACCACAAGCTGTGAACCAGAGCTATCTGCTACTGTATTACCCACTTGAACATTTCCGCTACTTGTGTTGACAGTAAGCAAAGGAACGCCTCCATTACTGCTTACCTGCAAGGCATTGCCGTCTGCGGCTGGCTGCAGGGACAACTGACCAGAGTTGTTCAGGGCCAGTACATCGGTACCTGATCTTTGCAACTGTATAATGTTGCCACTGGCGCCAGTTTTGTTGATAAATATTGAGCTGTTGGTGGTAGCATCAGTCTGTACAGCTGCCGGGCCTAGTTGTACGAAGCCGTCTTTGCTAACACCTCCTAGCGAGTCGCTATTAAGCGCATACGGTACACTACCCATTTGAATTCGGGGAGTCATATAACCAGCTGCGTCGCTGTTAAATCTGACAGCTAGGTAGAGTGACGGATTGGCGTTAAAGTCAGGAAGTGCCGTAGCCGAACCCAGATTGGTTTGAAATACACCGTTGGTAACAGTCACACTTTTACCGAGTTCATGCCATTTGTCGTGTACTCCGTCGCTAGGGCTACCGAGTGTTAGGTCGTCGTAAAGTACAAAATCAAAGCTATAAGTTCCATTGGTAACATTTGTTCCGTCAGCGTTGACTACTTTGCCCTGAAAACTAATTACCTGGGGATTGGCTGCTAGTACAGTCTGGTTTTTAAATAA
>CAYUXQ010000028.1:0-10551 GCA_964448925.1 uncultured Candidatus Saccharibacteria bacterium
GAGTCTAATTCTAGAATAAAGTTGTTCGAGAGTCTATTGCCTTATGCCATGATGTTTGGGCTTGAAAAGCAGTGGGGTGAACAGTTTGAGGGCATCTATTCTAACCCGCCTGACTGGTACAGCGGCAATTTTAATAACTTTAATACTGGCTACCTTGCATCTTCGTTGTCTGGTTTTTCATCTGCCGGCGCGGTTAGTTTTTCGGCTCCATCCAGTAGCTCTAGTGGTGGCTTTTCTGGTGGTGGCGCCGGCGGAGGAGGCGGCGGAGGAGGCGGCGGAGGTTGGTAGGCCTAAATTCTAACGCTGATTTTTACCGCGGTATAATGTCTTTTGGTATATGAAAAAGGCTGTTGTAGTTTTGTTGGCTGTAGCTATTCTAGGAACGCTTGGCCTTTTGGCGAGTAAAAATAAGACCAACACCAAGAGCCAGGCTCCAATATCAACTTCATCTGAAACGTTACCATCAGTTGCAAATAGCCAGGCTTCTTCCAGCCCAAATTCTGCACCTGCTGCTTATAAGGATGGTACTTATACCGAAAGTTCTGACACGCCATACGGAAGTGTAAAGATTAAAGTGGTCATTAGTGGCGGCAAAATCAGCGATGTAGCATTTTTAGACATGCCAAAGAGTGACGAGCGGTCAGTAAAAATTACCGCTGATTCATCGCCCAAGCTCAAAGCCAACGCTATTGCCGCACAGAGTCCGAACATTGATTTTGTGTCTGGCGCAACTTCAACCAGTTACGGATTTCAGGAGTCACTACAAGCTGCGCTTGATGCCGCCAAGCAAAGCTAAAACTATGCGCAGAAGCCGGATTATAATGGGCACAGGGGTCAGTCTGGACATTCCAACTGCTGGCGAGAAAACCTTTGACTCTGTTTTTAACAGGCTAAAACAGATTGACCGAAAATTTAGTCCCTACAAAAAGACTAGTGAGCTTAGTTCGTATAACCGCGGAGAACTAAAAGAAGCGGACTTAAGCCGCGAGATGAAGTTTATTCTCCACGCCTGTCGGCGAGCCGAAGAAAGGACTGATGGCTACTTTAATTCCTGGTATAGTGGACGCTTCGAACCTAGTGGATATGTCAAAGGCTGGGCGATAGCCGAAGCAGCCAAGCTAATTAAAGCCGGAGGCTACAACACCTACTGTATTTTTATTGGAGGTGACATTTTGGCTAGTTCAACCAGTGAAAAAACCTGGAAAATCGCGCTTCAAAATCCTTTTGAAAAAGCAAAAATACTTAACACGTTAAGTATTTCTAATGGCGCAGTTGCTACAAGCGGCAATTACGAACGGGGCATGCATATTTTTAACCCCAAAAACAGTCGGCCTGCAAATGCATTGGCCAGCCTGAGCGTAACCGGCCCGGATATTGTTTGGTCTGATGTACTGGCTACGGCTGGCTTTGCGGCTGGACTAGACTGGAAGAATATCCTTGAAAAGTTTAGAGGCTACGAAGCATTGGCGGTTAGCCCGGTTGGCCACATCGAGCAGACCCAAGGCTTTTAGAGTCTGAAGCTAACCGTAGCCTGGAAAGTAATCTGATTTAATCCGAGAATTTTTAACTCCCATTTGTCTAAGAATTCTTACAGTGTGCTTTACAAAGCTGTTGGGTCCGGAAACGTAGAACAGTCTTTCTTGCCAATCGGTTACAAAGGATTCAATAACTTTTCTGTTTAGATCACTGCTTAATACACCATCAGTATGTGAAGTGTCTTTGTCAGCTATATAGAGCGTTTTAAGACCTATTTTCCTGGCTGCGCGAAAAAGAGGCTTAAAAGCTTGTTGACTGGCTAGGTTAGTTATATAAATCAAACGCATATCGCGCGGTTGCCGGCTGTCAGATAAGTATTTAATTATGCTACGGAAAGGTGTAATTCCAATACCGCCTGCTATAAAAACAAGCTTATCATCTGTTTTCTTAGGCAGAATAAATGAGCCGTCAAGTGCACCGGCCAACAGATACTCGCCGACGGGCATTTTAGCTAGTGAGCGCTTAAAGCTGCTTAATCGCGTATCAGATATTCTTACAGTGATCGAACATTTCTCTTCAGTCGGCGAAGAACTCAATGTAAAGTAACGGCGATTGCCACGACTGTCTGCTCCTGCCTCCGGTAGAGTCCATTCCAGATATTGCCCTGGCCGGTATGATAGCTTTCTAAAGGTTGAAAAGTAAAAACTGTAAACTCCTTCCGCTTCTTTTTTCTTTTTTAATAGTTTCATCTTATATTTTAGTGAGGGGGCAATAGCAAAAGCTAAAATATTGCCGACCAACAAGGCTTCTTCCGGGGCAGTATGCAAAGAAGGTACAGAATATAAAAGACCAACAACCAAAATGTAGACCAAGCAATGCCTTAGCAGGCGAGGACTAGTTAATGGTTCGCCTAGCATAACGCTTGCGAAAAATAATATCGGGGTGGCACTAAGGCCGAGCCATACAATATGATAAAGTTCCGCGTGGCTGTTACCGGCGTAGTTACTAATGACCAGCACTAATAAATAAATGCCCACAAAAGATACAGCCATTAGAATTCTGCTAATCTTTCGTAAAACCAGTAGTCCACCAAAGATAACCAGTGGCATTAGAGCTGCAGTGCCGACCCACCAGCTGGCGTAATTATGAAATAAGAAGCCACTCAGGTATGCACCCATAGCCGCAGGGTTAAATATGTGTCTACGCCCAATTGTTAGGATGTATTTTGAGGCAACTGCTGCAGCACCGGCCGCAGCTAGTATCAAATAGTCATGAATGTCTGACGCAGGCGACAATATAAGGCCTAAAATCAGGGCAGTAATGAGGTCTGACTCACGGTTGCGGAAAACAATCAGAATTTTTGATAGAATCAATCCGCTAACCCAGCAGACTATCAGTAAAACAACTATTGATTTAGCTATTTGTAAACTAGAAAATGGTATCTGCCCTAGAATGCCGAGTATCAGCCCCCAGCCAGATAGAGCAATCAAAAAGTATAATACTAACCGGTACGAAGATATTTTGTCTAGTTGTGCGTCGACCCGGTCTTTACCGGTTCGAATTAGTCTATGCATCTGTCTCCCGTATTAATTCTGGCTTCGTTGGCCAGAACATGTCTGACAGTGGTTATCAGAATCAGCCAACCACCTTTCTGATGCCCTCCACCAAGGTTCTAGATCATGGTATCCAGCAAGATCAGCGACTTTTCGCAGCGCCCAGCCAATAACTCCAAAAAAATCATACCCTTTCCAGGAAACGGCTGCCCAAAACGAACCGGCAGGTGTAATATAAACCGGTTTCTTGGCTTCATAACGCTCTGCTGAGCGTCCGGCTATTCTTAGCATTAAGTTTCGTGCGACAAATTTCCCATCGTGCAGAGCAGTCTGAGCCATACCGGAGTACTCTGTTCTTGCGTTATCGCCCAAAACATAAATATCTTCTTCGGCTGCAAGGAACTCGTCAACTTCTACTTTTCCATGTTCATCTAAGTTAAATTTATTATTGGTAATAAATGGGTTGTTGGATACGCCAGCTGTCCATATTACTGTTCTTGAGATAAGCGACTCACCACTCATTGTTAGCTTGTCTTGAGTTTCGGCTAGTACTTTTTCATTCAGCATTATTTTAACACCCAGTTTCTTGAGTCTACTGGCAATACCATCCGAATATCGTTGGCTCATTCGAGGCATTAGCCTAGGTAGTGCTTCGACCACTACTACTTTTACTTTGCGGTCGCGAAGGTGATGTTGTTTCATAATATGTTTGACATATTTCGGTAGTGAGCCGGCTAGCTCCACACCAGTAGGTCCACCACCAACAACCACATAGTTGATATCTGGCTTTCCTTCATCGATCAATTGTTCGTGAATATGGTCCCGAAGTTGCTTGGCTTCTTCTAAGGTTTTAATACCAAAGGAATTTTCTTTCAGTCCTTTGATACCAAAGTAATTCGTTACTGAACCAAGAGCAACTATCAAGATGTCAAACCTATATGACTTTCCGGAGGCGCCTTTGACAGTCTTTTTTTGGCGGTCGAGCTTCTTGGCGACATCCAGGACAACATTAATATCCTTGCCCTCAAAAATTTCCGATAAGGCGATAGTGGAGGCTCGCTGGCTACCGCCAGTTGCTGTTTGGTAAAGCATTGGGTAGTAACGAAAATCAGGCCGGTCAGATATAAGGGTGACATTGTACTTGTTGGCGTTAGCTAGGCCAAGGGCGGTCTTTACACCTCCAAAACCGCCACCTAAGATTAGTATGTCTTGTACGCTTGGGTTATTCAAAGCTTCTACTGTCGCGCCAGTCAAACTGCTCATACTTAAGCAACAGTATAGGGTGATTTTGCCAAATGGTGCAACACAGTTATAATGTAGCGTCTGTGTTTAATAACTCTGCACTACTTTCCACAGCGTATTAGGAAGTTGAGGAAAACCGACCATGCTTAAGAAGCTTGCCAAGCATTCCGAAAATAAATGGGCTATTTTAGCCGTCTTAGCTGTTGCACAGTTCATGGTGGTTCTAGATGTATCAATAGTGAATGTAGCCCTCCCTTCCATAGCCAGGAGCCTTGATTTTGCGGCCAATAACCTGCAATGGGTGGTGACTGCCTATGCGCTGACTTTCGGCGGCTTTTTACTGCTTGGGGGAAGAGCAGCTGACTTGTACGGAAGACGAGTTGTATTTATTTCGGCTGTTACGGCGTTTTTTCTGATGTCATTGTTCTGTGGTTTGGCTCAGACTGAGACTCAGCTAATCCTTGCCAGAGCGGCTCAAGGCCTAGCTGGAGCATTTATGTCACCAGCGGCGTTGTCGATAGTGCTTAGCGAATTCAAGGAAGGTAAAGAACGCAATTCTGCCATGGGTGTGTGGGCGGCGGTGGCCGCCGGCGGAGCTGCTGTGGGAGTACTCTTGGGAGGAGTCCTTACCGAGTATCTTGGTTGGCGATGGAACTTTTTTGTCAATGTACCTGTAGGTGTTCTGGTGGCCTTGGTTTCGTTCAAGCTTTTACCCAAGCATATCGGCGAAGAAAATAAAGCAATAAAGCTCGATCTTGTGGGGGCAGCCACTGCAACGGGCGGTCTAATGTCTTTGGTATATGGGTTATCAAAGGCGCCAAGTAACGGTTGGCATTCTGATACTGTATTAGGGTTTTTAGCCTTTAGCGCATTGTTATTAACGATATTTGTATATAACGAGCGTCGTGTTGCCCAGCCACTATTGCCTTTTTCACTCTTCAAAATTCGCAATGTTCTGGGTAGTAATTTGGCGCTTTTAACGATTGCTAGTTCGCTTTTTTCAATGTTTTTCTTTTTGACACTGTATGTGCAGCAGGTTTTGGGCTACTCGCCTATCAAGGCCGGACTTTGTTTTTTACCGATTACTTTTGTAATTGGTATTACTTCGGGCATAGTCTCAAAGTTAGTCGGTAAGATTGGGTATAAACCGCCTATGCAGGCCGGTCCAATCGTGCTGGCCATCGGGTTATTTGTATTGAGCCAGACCATGGAAGTCGGAGGTAATTATTGGAACAATGTTTTACCTGGGATACTAGTGTTCTCTATTGGAATGGGGTTGACTTTTGTTTCAGGCACACTAGCTGCTACTTCAGGGGTACCAAGACATTTTTCGGGAATTGCTTCGGGGGTACTAAGTACCTCTCAGCAAGTCGGTGGAGCAATTGGCCTGGCAATTCTTTCTGCCGTAGCTTTTTCTGCGGTCAAATCTGATGTTATGCATGGCAGTCCGCCACTCGTCTCTCAGGTCAATGGTTATAAAGATGCAATACATGTAGCAATTGTTTTGGCACTGATTGGAGCGCTTTCAGTGGCAGTGTTTGTAAAGAATCACAAAGTTGATGCTCACGGTGCTATGGTGGCTAGCTAGACCAAGAAAGAATGGTTATTTGGAGCAGTTGGGGCAGAGTCCGTAAACTTCCAGACTGTGTCCTCTGGGCGAAAAACTTGTCCTTGCAGCAATTTTGTCTATCATAGTTTCTAGCATAGTACTCGGTGGTAGAGTAATTATTTTACTGCATTTCGTACAATGCATATGGTGATGGTGGCCGCTGAAAATTTCCGATAATTCAATCTTGTATTTCCATCCGATATTGAGACGGTTAACTATGCCCAATCTTTCGTATAGTTCGATTGTACGGTAAATCGTTGCGCGGTCGACTTCGCCTCCTGCCCGTGTAGTTAGCACCTGCATAGTTTGAGGTCCTTGATTCAGAAGTAAATCAAAAACCAGCTGCCGCGAACGGGTCAGACTAGCACCGTTGTCCTTCAGAATAGGTTTAAGAGTTTCGTGTTGCATTGGTCTCAATTTTAGCAAATATTGCGACAAATTTGCAAAACAACCTAAGTAGCTTTACGCTTCGGTGATGAATGCGTTAATCCTCACTTTAGCAGCTGTATTGGCTGCGTTGGTTGGCGGATTCATTGCTCTAAGAGGACGCAAGCGACTGAATTTGGCTCTTGGTTTTACTGCTGGTTTAATCCTTGGCTTGGTAGCTTTTGAACTGTTGCCAGAGATTTATCGCATTGCTATTAACCAAAAGCTAGATATTATTTGGCCCATGTTGGCTCTGGTTGGTGGCTTCCTAGCCATTCATGTAGTAGAGAAATCCGCACTGATTCACAGTAGCCAAGAGAACAAGTATGAGCCACATGCTCATCAAATAGTAGGAGTGTCTAGTGCTCTTGCCCTATGTGCCCACAGCCTATTAGACGGTTTAAGTATAGGGCTGGGATTTCAGTTAGACGCAGCTGTTGGGACCACACTAGCCATTGCGGTTATTGGTCATCGTTTTGCAGATGGTTTTAGTACAACAAATGTTTTGGTTAGCCATGGCAGCAGTACGAATAGCGCAAAAAAGCTACTGTACTTTGCATCGGTCATGCCGATTGTTGGATTGGCGTTAAGTTATCTGATTTCTCTTCCAGATAGTTGGCTGGCTATATATTTAGGCTTTTTTGCCGGCCTAATTCTTTATATTGGCGCAAGCGATATTTTGCCACAGGCTCATAGTAAAAAGTCTTCGACTGGCACAATAGTAATGACAATTCTTGGAGTACTGTTCATGCTTTTAGTCAGCCAAGTTACTTAAGAGTTACAATAGAAGCATGGTTGTCGCTGTTGTAGTGTTGAGCATTATCTGTGCCGTGTTAGTGGCGCTAACTGGGTGGGTTTTATTGGGAAATAAGCAAGGAAGCCCTGAGACATCTTTACTCATTAAGGCCGATATAACCGAGCTGAGCAAAAATATGGGAGAACTAAGAGACGGTTTGCAAAAGCAGATGCGTGAGCAAGCCGGCATTACTAACAAGCAAATTAGTGCTCAACATGCTCAAAACATGAAAATAGTTCAAGAAGTAACGCGTCAATTAACTGGTATCGAGCGGACCAACAAAAGTGTTGGCGATGTAGCAGCCGAACTTAAAACTTTACAAAATGTGTTACAGAATCCCAAACAGCGTGGTGTTCTAGGCGAGTACTACTTGGACCAAATCTTAAAAAACCTATTGCCGCCAGGTAGCTACGAACTGCAGTACAAAATGGGCGAAGGCCTGACTGTAGACGCCGTAATCAAGCTCGACGACAAGTTACTACCGATAGATAGCAAGTTTTCTTTGGAAAACTATAACCGCCTAGTAGAGGCTAAAGCCGAAAACCGAACGGTACTAGAAAGGGCTTTTAAAGAAGACCTCAAAAAGCGTATCGACGAAACCGCAAAATATATCAAGCCAGCTAAAGGCACTCTAGATCAAGCCCTAATGTTTATACCAAGCGAGGCAATTTATTATGACTTGCTGGCCAACAAAGTAGGAACAACCGGGGTTAGCGGCCGCAATCTTATGCAGTATGCCGCCAAGGACAAGCATGTGACAATTGTCGGTCCCAGTACCTTGAGTGCCATGCTTCAGACTATTGTTCAGGGACTGCGAAGCATAGAAATCCAAAAAGACACCGACAAGATCCGCAAAAACATCGAACAGCTTTCAAAGCACCTAGTTGCTCATAACGGCTATATGCAAAAACTCGGGAACAGTTTGGGAGCTACTGTCGGCCATTTCAATACCACTTATAAAGAACTGGGTAAAATTGACAAGGACATAGTAAAAATCGCCCAAACCGATTCAGTGGTTGAACCAATACAACTAGAGAAGCCCAGCCTTGATGACTAGCTTTTAAGCAGGTCGATGGTTAATGCGGCCGTCCAGGAAAAATTGGGGACTCCCAAAGGCGCGCCGTTACGAGGGTTGAAATATTCGTTCATGCCACTTTTTAAAACTGTCTGCAGTGTTCGTTGTCTTAGCTCGCTTGCCTCTTCTGTGAGGCCGTTTCGTTCCAAGCCTTTTATGACGAGCCAGTTAATATTGACCCAAGAAGGGCCCTGCCAATATCTGTTAGCGTCAAAACCTGGGTCTTTGAGCGGCAAGGTTGGGATTGGCCAGGGTGCACCGTATTCTTGATTAGAGTTCAGTAATCCTCGTAGCCGCTCGACTCGGTCATTCGGTAGGCGAGTCGCGTATAAAGGCAATAAAGTTGAAACAGTTGGTACTTCAATAAATTTGTTTGCCATAAAGTGGCGGCTAAAGTATTGACCGCTGTTTTCGTCCCACAGCTGTTGCAAAGCAGAAGCCGATTTGTCTATGTTAGCTTGCAAAGTTTTTGGCAATCTTCGACCAATCGTTTTTGAAATATCTGCCAAGCATTCGTTCGCACGCACCAAACATGAGTTGAAACAAAGGTCTTCGATGGCGAATAGGGGGTGGTGTAAAATTGCCTGACTGTTATAAGCCTTTGCGCGCTGTCTAAGCATCGCTCCCCAATAAGCCATAGCCTGTAAGTTGTCCATTCTTTGTTTTGCCGGCACAGAGCGAGTGTCTCTTCGGAAAGTACTAGCCAATGAGTCTAGCCGCAAAACTTTGGCAAGTTTTATCCACCACACCATTCCATGCTTATTGAGCTCGCTAGTCCAAACAGGAGAACTATCCATACCCGATTCGTAAGGGTGCACCAGCACCGCCAATCCTTCCCCGCGTGGATCGCGTTCACGATAAATCCAGTTGTGGTAGGCCAGTAGAGCCGGGTACATTTCGCAAAACCAGCTGCGCCTTTCAGGCGGCCTTAACTTTGCTCCAACTGCTTCCACTGCTTCGGCCAGCATCGGCGGCTGGGTAATTCCAGAGGTTGCTACAGCGGACGGAGCATATGGGCTAACCCAGCTACGCCACAAATTACGGTCGCGGCGGTATTGCTTGTCTGCCGAAAAAATAATGTTTGGGAGCATTCCATTACTCCACTGCCCACGCACCAAACTGCGCAGTTCTGCCATTGCTCGGTCAACACTTATATGCCTCAGGCCTATAGCTATAAAACAGCTGTCCCAAAGCCATTGGTGGGGGTACAGATCGATGGCTGGTGCTGTCCACTTACCTTTATCATTCTGTTTTAATATGACCTTAGCATCCTTGAGAAGTCGGTCTATTTCATCACGCTGCATGGTTAGTTTTAGTATAACCCGCTAGCGGATCATCGCAGTTATTACCTAAAGAGCCTGTTTGACAAATATTGTGCACGCGATACTTAGCTGGTTTGAAAGTCTACTACTTGAGTTATACTTTTAATAAGTTATGTCCTATCAAAATGAAGAAGTGGCAAGGGCAGCCGAACAACTGAAAAGGAAGTTCGAAAGCCTAAAAGATAAAGCATCCATTCGCCGCGCCACCGAACTTGGTGCGCTATATGAGCGGATCAAAGACCTGCCGCCGCAGCAGCGATCTAGTTTCGGTCAAGAAATCAACCGACTCAAGCAAGAGGTCGAAGAATGGGCTCTTGCTGCTCGGACAAGTGGCCAAGAACCTTTGTCGCCGATAGATGTGACGGCGCCTTTTGATGCCAATGTTCTTGCCGTGAACAGGCCAGGAGTAATGGCCGCAGAGCACGGCACAACACATCCGCTTATGAGTGAACTAGAAATAATCTTAGACATCTTTGCACGCATGGGTTTTTCGGCCGTAGAGTCGCGCGAGATTGACGACGATTATCATATGTTTTCAAGCCTAAACTTTCCGCCTGGACACCCTGCACGAGACGAATATGATACATTTGTCACCACCGATGGATTGATAGCCCCGGCACATACTTCAATAATGCAAAACCGTGTACTTAAATCAGATAGAGATAACCTAGAACAAGATAAACCAATTGCTTATATCATTCCGGGCAGGGTGTTTCGTAACGAGGACTTAGATGCAAGGCATGAACATACCTTTTATCAGCTTGAGGGTGTTTATGTTGACAAAGGTGTAAACGCCGGGCATTTAATCGCAACTCTCAAAACTTTTTTAGAAGAGTACTTCCACCAGGCACTAGAAGTTAAAACCCAGCCGTTTTATTTTCCTTTTACTGAGCCAAGCTTTGAGTTTGCTATATCGTGTCCATTTTGTGCAACAAAAGGATGTCACATCTGCTCTAAGACTGGCTGGATAGAGTTGCTGGGTTGCGGGCTAATTCATCCTAATGTGTTAAAAGAGGGCGGGATTGATCCAGGTAAGTACACCGGTTTTGCCT
>CAYUXQ010000029.1:0-9915 GCA_964448925.1 uncultured Candidatus Saccharibacteria bacterium
ACGATCTCGGAGTCGACCAAACTGGCAATCAAAAAGCATTATAAAGTAGATGAGGATAAGATTATTATTACCCCTATTCCACCGGCGCAACCTATTACTAAAAAAGTTCCAAAACCTAAAGACCTTGATATTCCTTCTAGCTACATCCTTGTTGTTAGCACCCTAGAGCCCAGAAAAAACTATTTAAATCTTATAAGGGCATACTCAATGCTACCGGATAATATTTTGGATAAATTTGGGCTGGTTCTTGCCGGAGGAATTGGGTGGGACAATGATGAATGTTTGTCGGAAATAGACAAGCAAAAAAAGGAGGGGAAGAAAATAGTTCTTACCGGGTATATTGACGAAGATACTCGCACCTACTTATATCAGAATGCCAGTATGTTTGTCATGCCTTCACACTACGAGGGTTTTGGCATGCCGATACTAGAGGCAATGAGCTATGGAGTACCTGTTGCTGCCAGCGATATCCTAGTATTCCACGAGGTCGCTGGCGATGCCGCTCTCTACTTTGATAAGGATGACCCAGCTGATATTGCTAGTAATCTGCTAAAAATTCTCACTGATAATTCTTTGCGAAATCAATTAATTAAAAAGTCCGCGATCCAGCTCAAAAAATACTACTGGGAAAAGTCTGCAAATGTTGTGCTGATAGGTTTGAAGAAAATCAGTTAAGCATATAGAATTACTAGCCCTTCATTTCGTTTCTTCAGCGAACCGCAGTACAACAGAGCTAGGCTTCGTATGCCCGGCGACCTAAGCAAGAGTGCTTTGGGCGAACTACCATGCGGAACTTTATAGGCCGCTCGATGCAGCAATGAAGGATGAGCGAATACTTCTGCATGCCTAAAACCAACCTGTTTTGCAAGTTTGAGAACTAGCTTGGGTGGCATGTCTTGTTCTGTCACCCTGTACTTTTTGACTGCCTCAACTGCATCTGGTGCTTTACTGTGTCCAGCGCCTGGCTCACATACAATGCATATACCTCCTTGCTTAATTACTGATAGAGCAGCTTTGAGTGTTTTTTTCGGATTGTCCGCGTGGTGTAGCGAATCTATAAATACCGCAACATCATACTTGCTGGCTTTGCCTAAGTTGTCATAGTCGACCACCATAAATTTTACATTGCTATTCTCAAACCTCGCCTTAGCGGCAACAATTGCTTCAGGCGAAATATCAACTCCCAACACACTATGCCCAGCTTTGCCTAACATGCTAGAAGTCCAGCCGCTACCGCAACCTATGTCGATTATCGAAACGGTATCCCCAGTATATTGGTTAGCCAATACTGAAAAAATTGCGGCTATATTGTGGAGCAATGGGCCAGAGTTAATTCGGTCAGTGAACGGTTTACCCAAGGTAAACTCTAGGCCATCTTTGCCAATTTTTTTGAAATATTGTGCTTCGTCCTTCTTCGCCATTAGTCCAACCTGTTAGTTTATTACTCTTATAATAATGCCTGCATTGCTTTTTTTCTAAACTAATGACTATGCCTCGGGTTGTTATTGGTCTACAGAATCTGGGGCAAGCACCGGACGATATATAGATAAACTAGTAGAAAATTTGCATACCTTGAAGCCCACTGAAGAATTTTTTAGTACTAACAAAACCAAATCGTATTAGGTACAAAAAGGATTTGGTTTGTTAGTATAACTTTATGTCAAGAGTATTAGTCACTGGTATCAATGGATTCGTGGGCGAGCATGTTTGTGACTCTCTTGCAAAAAGAAATGTCGATATAGTGGGCGTTGGAAGAGAACCAAATCCGCCCGATAAAATCGCTAACAAACTAGCAGACTATTTCTGTGTAGACCTCACAAGACCAACCGAAGTCGAAAGAATCGTGCTAGATAATACGGACGCAATTATCAACCTAGCGGGGCTTGCCAAAGTTGGTGAATCTTTCAAGAATCCCGACAAGTATATGAAAGTCAATGTAGCTGTATTGACAATAATTGGTGAGAGGGTTCTAAAAGAAGGAGTACAGCCAAGATTGATAGCAATTAGTACCGGTGCGGTATACGACAGTCTCCAACACATGCCTCTAGACGAGTCCAGTAAGCTAGCCAAGAATAGCTCCCCTTATGTAGATAGTAAGCTAGAAATGGAAAAGGCAGCGTTCAATCTCAGAAAGAAGGGTGTTGATTGCGTAATAGTAAGGCCATTTAACCATACTGGTCCCGGCCAAGGGCCTGGTTTTTTGTTGCCTGACTTGTATCAGAAAATTATTGATGCCAAATCATCAGGCAGCCCTATAAAAATTGGCAACTTAGATACAAAGCGCGACTACACAGATGTAAGAGATGTGGCTCGGGCCTATGCGGACCTGGCGTTAGCATCAGAACTCAAACATGACCTATACAATGTGTGTAGTGGTAGGAGTATCGCTGGTAAAGATATCTTGATGTGGGTGCAACAATCTATGGGTGCTTCAGTACTGACAGAGGTTGATGCTTCGCTACTAAGACCCAACGACCCAGAAGAGATTTTTGGAAGCTACAACAGGTTGAATACTGATACTGGCTGGAGGCCAAAAATAAAAATTGAAGACACAATAGAGGCTTTTGTACAAAGAATGCTTAGTACTGCCGCCAACTAGGTGCCGTTACTTTGATTCTAGTTCGATGTCGTGCTGGACCATCATCTTCACAAGCTCTGCAAAGTTCACTCTTCGTTTCCACCCCAATACATTTTCAGCCTTAGCCGGATTCCCAAGTAGTATGTCTACCTCGGCGGGGCGCATAAATTGTTGGTTTTGTTTGACATACGGCTGCCAGTTATTAATACCAACCTCTCTAAAAGCTAGGTCTAAAAACTCCCTAATAGAATGTGTTTCGCCAGTGGCCAGTACATAGTCATCTGGTTCATCCTGTTGCAGCATAAGCCACATCCCTTCAACATAATCACCTGCATAGCCCCAATCTCTTTTCGAGTCTAAGTTTCCGAGCTCTATATATTTCTGTTTTTTGAGTAGTATCCTTGCGACCGCATTACTTATTTTTCTTGTTACAAATTCTAGGCCTCTCCTGGGACCTTCATGATTGAACAAAATTCCACAACTAGCATGCAAACCATAACCTTCGCGGTAATTCTTGGTTATCCAATGGCCATACAGTTTTGCTACTCCGTAAGGGCTCCTAGGGTGAAACAGAGCATTCTCGTCATAGCCTTTTCCAGGCCGATTGTAGTCGAGCCCACCAAACATTTCGGAAGTTGAAGCCTGATAAAAACGAATGTTTTTTTCAGAACCAGTAAGTCGTATTGCTTCGAGCATCCTTAAGACTCCAAGGGCAGTTACCTCTGCAGTGAGTTCGGGGTTTTTGAAAGAGTAGCCTACATGGCTAATTGCAGCCAGGTTATAAATCTCATTGGGTCTGGATTTCTCAATTGCTCTAATTAACGAGGATTGGTCGGTTAAGTCAGCTTCTATAAGTTTTACATACGGTTGTTCACTTTCAATGGCTGTTTTATTTGGATTTTGTTGCCCTCTGATAATTCCATATATTTCGTAGCCCTTTTCATTAAGTAGTTCAGCCAAATGATAGCCGTCCTGGCCTGTTATGCCGGTTATTAGTGCTTTTTTAGCCATTTAGGCTTGAATGTCAGTGCCTTCGTTTTGTCCTTGAGCAGTCATTTCTTGCGGTCGGATTCCGTCGTGAAGCTCTTCGGTAGTTATGCCCAGTTGCTCGGCCAAACGGTCCCTATAGCTTGAAAGAGCATCGAAATATTCGTGTGCTAGTACCACTCTAGATACGGCAACAGCATGGCGGGTTCGCTCTGCAATATAGTCTGCCAGCGACCCGGGGCTTTCTGGAAGCCCTATGTTTTCTGGTGTTGTACTCATACTTATCTTGTTAGTTTATAGTATCTTTAAAGTGATGACAAAGATTGTTATTGATGCTAGGGAATCTGGGACAAGTACTGGACGATATATAGATAACCTGGTAGAAAATTTGCACGCTTTGAAACCGCCTGAAGAGTTTTTGGTGCTAACAAAGCCCACAAGGGTGGAATACATCAAAAAAATTGCTCCTTCATTTGAAGTTGAAGAATGCACATACCGCGAATTCAGCTTTGGTGAGCAGTATGGTTTTGCCTGGCAACTTTTTGGCATAAAAAACAATTTGGTACATTTTGGCATGACCCAGCAGCCGGTGCTGTACACCGGCAACAAAGTCACAACAATCCACGACCTTACAACTGCGCGCTTTCGTAATCCGGCAAAAAACTTGGTAATTTTCAAAATAAAGCAGTTTGTTTACAAACTAGTTATAAAGTCTGTGGCAAAACGTTCGACAAAGGTAGTCGTGCCTAGCGATTTTGTAAAAAACGATGTTGTTGAGTTTACCGGCGTACCAAAAAACAAAGTGTCGGTGACCTACGAAGCGGCCGATAAAATTTCTGAAAAACCTAAACCCATCACTCAACTATTGAATACTGAATACCTCCTATATGTTGGAAGGCCGCTACCGCACAAAAATTTATGGAGGTTGATTGAAGCCTTTGAAATAGTCATGCAAACCAGCCCCAAGCTTAAGCTGGTTCTAGTCGGCAAAACCGATGTGCTTTACACCAAGCTGCAAAAAAGGGTGCAGCAAAGAGGCATTGAAGGAGTTATTTTTACTGGCTTTGTCGGCGAGGCGCAGCTACGCTGGCTGTATGAAAACTGCCAGGCTTATGTTTTCCCTTCTTTGAGCGAAGGTTTTGGTCTGCCGGGCCTAGAAGCCATGACGCACGGGGCGCCGGTAGTTAGTAGCAACGCAACTTGCCTACCGGAAATTTACGGGCATGCCGCCCACTATTTTGACCCGCAAGATGTAGGCGATATGGCAAACAAAATAGTAGAAGTAATAGGCAGCCCAAGGCTAAAGGCCAGGCTAGTCAAAGCCGGCAAAGTCCAGGCGGGCAAATATTCATGGAAAAAAATGGCCGAGCAGACCCTGGCTGTCTACCGCCAAGCAATTAAATAGCTATTCAGGGTCGTAGTCATAACTGTACCTAGGCCTGGGCAAAGCACTTAGGAATCTGGGCCGGGTTTTTTCAGCTGGATTTTGACTTTTTTTCAGCTTTGGCTTTTTTGGTATCTTCAGCCAGTCGTAAAACAATGTGTCTTTCTTTGCCCTCGCCAACCGATTCAGTCTCTAGCCCATAGTCGGTGGCGGCTTTGTGCACCACCCGCCGGTCAGCAGCGTTCATCGGTTTGAGTTCTTTTGGTTGGCCGCTGGTTTGAACTTCTTTAAACCAGTCTTCGGCTGTTTTTACCAGTCGATCAGCACGGTTCTTTTTATAGTCTGCTACATCTACATTAATTCTGGTATGCGTATAGCCTTGGTTGCGTAGAGCCGTAGAAATAATAAACTGTAAGGCTCTGGCAGTGTCGCCGTGAGCTCCAATCAAAAACCCATTCATGTGCGTAGAAGGAATGCTGAGTTCTATTACTTCCCCGTCTTCAGTAGTAGCATAAACATCTGTGTTGAGGCCAAAAAACGAAAGCAAATCTTCCAGGTATTTTTTGGCGTACAAAATAGCTTCTTCTATGTTGTCGTTCATTTTCGTCTTCTCCTGTTACCGCTCTTGGGTTTGTTGGTTCTTTTGGAGGAGACCTTCTTTGGTTTTTGCTCAATAGATGTTTCGGTTCGCCTGGTTACAACCAGTTGTGCGGCTTCTTCGCTATCCTCCCTTAGGATTATAGTCTGTTGCACATAGGCTACCAGGCTACTGACAAACCAATAAAGAGGCAGGGCAGCTGGGAAATGAAGGCCAAAGATAAAAACAAAAATTGGAATTATATAAAGTGTGAAACGGCCAATAGCAGCATTGACTTCCTGTTGGTCTGCGGTCTTGCCTTGACCGGCTTCGGAAAGAATACGGCGAAGCCCGCGGGCCTCTTTGTCTTGAGGCATTAGTTGTTTGGTTTGCAAAAACTGCATTATGGCACTTGCCAACACCAGTACCATAGCTGGCCAATAAATCTTGCCATTAGCCAAAGCTGGTTTTGTAAGGTTCACAAAACTCAGCAGTGAGTCGTCAAATTTATGAATGTCCTTAGCTAGCTCTTCCATCCAGGGCAGGTTGGCTACCCAGGAATAAGTAAATGTTATTAGTTCGTGCGGGTCTTTGACGATTCGGTTAATACAGCTATATAGTCCAATTATTATTGGAAGTTGGACAAGAACTATACCGATGCTAGAAAAAGGATTGATCCCTCTTTCTTTATATAGCTCCATTGTCATGGCAGACTGTTTTTGTTTGTCGCCCTTGGCTGCCTCTTTGATTTTCTTGAGCTCGGGGGCTAGTTCGCGCATTGCTTTTGCGTTGTGTAGCTGTTTTTTCAAAAGAGGCCACATAGCCAGCCGAACGATGACGGTAAATATTATTATGGCAACACCAAAATTATGCCCGGGAATTATTGAGTAAATAAGTACGAGCAGATTAAAAATTGGTTGGATTATTAGGGTCGTAAACATGTTTAAAAATACCTGAGAGCTTGGTGATTACTATAACATAATCAGGCTGGCATGATTTCTTGAGATTCTCAGTGTTGTCTTGGTATTCCGGCTTTGACTATTTGACGCTGTAGCTGGGCTATAAGTTCGGTCTGGCTAAAGGTTGCAACTTCGGGGCTAAAAACAGTAACCACTATGTCGAATGGCGGTAAGCCGGCAAGCTCTTCGGCACGAAAGCAAGCAAACAGCCTACGCCGAATTCGGTTACGGACTACGGCTGATTTACTAATTTTTTTACTAACCACAATGGCTACCCTAAATTCGTTGCGCCTTGGGTTTGGCAAAGCTTTGATCCCAAAAAGCGACCCCTTAGCTGGTCGGCCGCGACGATGAACCTCGGAGATACTCTTCCGCCCTCGAAAACGATGAACTCTAGAAATCATACAAATATAGTATGCAGCAACTAGCTGTCAGTAAACAGCC
The DNA here is from genome assembly GCA_964448925.1 of uncultured Candidatus Saccharibacteria bacterium. Taxonomy (GTDB): domain Bacteria; phylum Patescibacteriota; class Saccharimonadia; order Saccharimonadales; family UBA10212; genus JAYTJL01. The sequence goes on from CAYUXQ010000029.1 coordinate 6,930, forward strand.
CCTGCATTTAGAAATACTGTCTCAGCGCCGCCTGCTAGATATAGGCTTGCTAATGAGCCAGTTTTTGACGGCCCTTGGCGCGGCGACGCTTTAAAACTCGCCGTCCGGCGCGGTCACGCATTCGCTTCAAAAAGCCATGCTCACGACTACGCTGTCTCTTCTTGGGCTGATAAGTTCGTTTAGGCATATCATCACTTTAGCATAAAGTGATGGTACCCTGTGGAATATTCTTTAAACTTTGCTATATTCATTAGCAAATGTATTACACATATGTGTTAAGGAGCAGAAAAGACAGACGACTTTATGTCGGAAGAAGCAAAGACTTAAAGACCCGATTTGAAGAGCATCAAAAGGGTTATGTAAGCTCAACAGCTGAAAGAAGACCATTTGAACTTATTTATTATGAAGCTTGCAGGAATGTTTTGGACGCAGCGCGCCGAGAACGATATCTAAAAACTTCCTATGGAAAAATGTTTTTGAAGAAAAGACTCAAATCGGATCCCACGGGGTGAAATCTCCTGCGTAGATTTCACGACACTAACCCACAGTTGCAGGACACTTTTCCACTTTTTGCTTAACTTTGTCCACATAATTTAAGAAGGCGATGAATGCCTGTGCACAACTCTCCCCTTTTGGGGGCATCTTTGAGTGTACTTGTAGTTTTTTTTGCGAGCACTGTGGAAAAAGTCCGTCTAGTTATTTATAGTTACTCTATACAAATCTAGTTGATCGGGTATCGCCCGAGAAGAGGGGTCTAAAGAAAAACTAATGCAAGAATCCGCCCTTTGGCAGGCTGTTTTAGGCGAAGTAGAACTAAGCGTATCGCGCGGAAATTTCGTGACTTGGTTTAAAAACACCGAATTAATCCGAAATAAAGATGGGGTGGTGGTAATCGGCGTCCCAAATATCTTTGTGAAAAACCAGCTGGAACGAAAGTTTAACGATTTAATCATCGAGCTATTAGAAAAAAACGGTGCTAAGCCAGAAAAAGTAGAGTATAAAATTCATACTGGAATTTCTCCTTCGACATCTAAAGACAGCGACACCATACTAGTTAATCCGGGCAAAGCTGTTAAGCCCAAGCCTCGAATTACCGATGTAACTCACTCTTACCGACAGGGACTAAACAAGCGATATACTTTTGAGAACTTTGTGGTCGGTGCCGGCAACGAACTAGCTTATGCGGCCTGCCAGGCTATAGCAGCTAAACCGGGTACAAAATATAATCCACTTTTTATATATGGCGGTGTTGGTATTGGCAAAACACACCTTATTCAAGCTGTAGGCAATGCCGTTTTAGCTGAAAAAACAACTGCCACAATTGTTTACGCTTCTACCGAACAGTTTGTACAGGAATTCGTTGACGCTTTACGCTTCAAAAAAAATACAACTGATTTTGCTGACTTTTATCGAAGTGCTGATGTGCTAATTGTAGACGATGTCCAGTTTTTGGCTGGTAAGGAAAGAGTCCAGGAAGAGTTTTTTCACACATTTAATGCTCTTTATCAGGCTAACAAGCAAATTATCATGAGTTCAGACAAGCCGCCAAAAGATATACCAACACTGGAAGAGCGCCTTCGTAGCCGTTTTGCCTGGGGAATGACTATTGATATGCAAACTCCAGATTTTGAAACCCGCTGTGCTATTTTGCAAAGCAAAGCTGAAGGACAGGGAGTTAGCTTGTCACAATCTGTGACAGAATTTTTAGCGTCTCGTGTACAGAGCAATATTCGTGAACTTGAGGGCTCGCTCAACCAGGTCTTGGCTTACTGCGAAATGCGCAACATCGAACCCAGCGTCGAAGCTGTTTCGGCCATGTTCGAGTCAAGCCGCACAAGACCCAAACATATGAGCGCTCGTTCGATAATCGAGAAAACTGCCAAGCATTTTCATATTTCTATGGAGGATATTCTAGGTCCAAAGCGCGATAAAGATATAGTTGTGCCAAGACAAGTTGCTATGTATATGTTGCGAAGTGAGCTGCATCTTAGTTTTCCTAAAATTGCTCATGAACTGGGACGAAAGGACCACACAACTGCCATACATTCTATTGACAAAATAGAGAAGGAGCTCAGCTATGGCGGGCCGATAAAACAGCAAGTGATCGAACTAAAGGAGAGGCTCTATGCCTGATTCCATTTACCATTTACCGTTTACCATTTACCAAAAAGGCTGTGGACTTGCTGTGCTTAAGTCTTGGAAAAACTGTGTTAAAAATTTTGAGTTATGCCCTTTATCCACAAAGGTTGAAATATACTTAACGAGTCAAGTGTTTTTTTTCGAGCGTCTTTCCACGGCTTTTGGACATTTTTTTAGTTCATATAAACAACCCTGTTTAGTTAATTTGCATCTGTTATTTGATGGTTTGTACACAGTTTCCCCAACCCTTACTAATACAACTATATATAAAAGAAGGAGTATTTTATGAATATAATTAAACTACCAAAACCCACACACCCTTCTCGTTCGTTGGAATGTACGAGAAGCCTAGTGCTGTATTTTATCCCCTGGAAAGAAAGCGAGATTTAACGCGATGAAACTCCAAGTAACTCAAGCAAACCTAAATAGTGCGCTAAATATAGCAGCTCGCGTAGCAAGTTCACGCAACACTCTACCCATTCTTTCAAATGTACTCCTAAAAACGGTAGACAGTCGACTCAGCATCTCAGCTACAAATCTAGATATTGGCATCACTCACCAAATAGGCTCAAAAATAGAAAAAACCGGAGCCATTACGGTGCCGGCTAGATTAATGCAAGAGTTTGTAAGCAGCCTGCCGGATGGTGTTTTGAGTCTCGAGCTAGAAGACCACAAACTACACATTACTACCGACCAATATCAATCAACAATAAATGGAGTAAACGCTGAAGAGTTTCCGGTAATGCCTGCTATTAGCAATGGAAAAAGCTGGGAGCAGCCAGCCAAAAGTTTTAAGAAAGCTCTCTCCCAGGTTGTGTTAGCTGCCAGTAACGACGATACCCGGCCG
>CAYUXQ010000030.1:0-9350 GCA_964448925.1 uncultured Candidatus Saccharibacteria bacterium
CGGGTTTCCCGGGGCCGGAAAAAGCTATTTAGCTCGCAACCTAGCTGACTCACTAGGACTCGCGTTAGTCAGCGCTGACCGCATTAGGAGTGAACTATTTGAGCATCCTCGATTTGACGCTCAAGAGAACGCTATCGTAGACCACCTGATGCGCTATATGAGCGAGGAATTCCTGAGTGTCGGTGTGGGAGTAGCTTATGACGCTAACGCCGGAAAAATATCCCAACGAAGAACATTGCACGAAACCGCTCGTCGAAATAAAGCAGAGTTTTATCTTGTATGGCTGCAAATCGACGAAGATAGCGCTTTTGCCCGCACACAAACGCGCGATCGCCGTACCTCCGATGATAAGTACGCCGAACCTCAGACCAGGCTAAGTTTTGATAAGAAAGTACAAGAAATGCAAAATCCACAGACTGAACCCTATTTGGTTGTCAGCGGAAAACACACTTTCGATACTCAAAAAAGCGTTTTAGTTAGTCGCCTCTTCCAGGATGGTTTGCTGAGAGCAGAAACTGCTAGAGCTCAAATTGCAAAACCGGGCCTAGTCAACTTGGTGCCAAACCCTCATGCGGGGCGAGTGGACTACTCGCGTCGAAACATAAAAGTTAGTTAGATGTCTCAAAAAAGAGCAGATATCCCAGGGGTTGGTAGTGTTTTACTGCGAAAAAGACGCCAGTCAAGGAATTTGCGCCTACGGCTCGACTCGGGAGGGCAGGTAGTAATCAGTCTGCCTATGTGGGTTCCTTACGGTGCGGGGTTGGCTTTCGTGCGCTCTAAGCAAAGTTGGATCACCGAACAACGTCAGAAAAGCCCAGTTTTCCCTATTCGAACAGGTGATAGAATTGGCAAAGTTCATCGGGTACGATTCGAGGTAATCGAGGCCATGGGCGCAGATGTGACCTGTCGAACTAATATGACAGAAATTATAGTTCGAACTGGACTCCCTTTTGATACCACAAAAGTCCAAAAAAGAGCTCGCGAGGCTAGCGAAAGAGCACTAAAAAAGCAAGCTCAGATACTTTTACCTCAAAGAGTTGATAGCTTGGCCAAGAAATATAACTATACCTACAGCGGCCTTACTATAAAAAAACTTACAGCCCGCTGGGGTAGTTGCTCAAGCAAAAAGCACATTAGCCTGAGTCTTTTCTTAATGCAGCTACCATGGCATCTGATTGATTATGTAATTTTACACGAGCTGACTCATACAGAACACCTCAACCATAGTCAGGCATTTTGGACACAACTGCAGAAGGCCTATCCGTTAGCAAAGCAGGCTCGTTTACAAATTAAAAACCATCAAACTTGCATAACTGCTATCAACAGCGGTTAGGATATATGGCATAATGCCAAGTCAGGATGACTAAAGTAAGCAGTTCACCGATATCACCTCAAATAGCCACCATTGAACATCAGCAGCTATTAGCGCTAATCAATAGCCTAAGCGATGGCGTAATAGCCATTGATGCCAGCCTGGCCATTACCCTTACAAATAGTGCTGCCTTAGATTTGCTAGATACAAATACTTTGGTTGGGCGAGAACTATCAAGCGCTGTTCAGTTTTTTGATAGTCAGGGTGTGCTCGTCAATATCCCACTTGTCTTAAAAGCTACCCAAACACTTTTTCGCACTCGTGAATGGGCACTGAAATACCCAGATAACAGCCGGTCCGACTTGGAAGTTACAATCTCACCAGTTAAGTCTGTATTTGGCTCCATGGCCAGCCGAGGCTGGGTAATAGTATTCCGGGACATAACTGACATAAAATCTTTAGAAGAAGAGCGCAATGATTTTATAAGTGTTGCCAGCCACGAACTGCGAACTCCAATAGCTGTAGCCGAAGGTAATATCAGCAACGCTCTTTTCCAGACTGAGAAAGGTGGCTCGAATTCTGAGATAATTTCCTCTTTGCAAACTGCTCATGATCAAACTATCTTTCTGGGTAATTTGATTAATGACCTTGCTATGCTCTCAAGAGCTAACAATAAAGACTCATCTGCTAATACTCGTCCATTTGATATAGAAAAGATACTGAAGCAGCTAGAGCATAACTACAAAGCTCAGGCTCAGTCAAAAAACCTTCAACTGCACCTGAATCTAGGCGACAACCTAGGTATGCTAAACAGTTCGGAACTATATGTGAGGGAGATTTTACAAAACCTTATTTCTAACGCAATTAAATATACGGAAAACGGAACTGTATCGATAGCAGCTAAACGCAACCCAAAAGGAGTAAGATTTGACATAGTTGATTCTGGAATTGGTATAAGCAGCAGTGACCAAAAGCAACTTTTTAAGAAGTTCTTTAGATCCGAAGACTGGCGGGTAAAAAAGGCACAAGGTACAGGCCTTGGTCTATTTGTAACAGCACAGTTAGTTCAACTGTTGGGCGCCGATTTGAAAATGGAAAGCGGACTCGGCCAAGGCACAAAAGTTCAGGTGACCATTCCCGACCTTGTACCGGGTTCGAAGTAATTCAGGCCACACTTGCAAATCAAGTCAAACTGAGTTACTATTGACTGCAGATGACCTACCGTTAGATGGTAGGTTTTTTAAATGGAGAGTTTATGGCAGGCGAGTCAATAACCAGAAAGCCCAGAATCAGGAAAGGGCCTCTTACTATGAGGCAAAAAGCCGAAGCAGCTCAAAGGGAGGCTGGCAAGCCAAAAACTGGCCCCGTAAAAAAAGTTACTTCACATGCCAAGCGACCTTTTCGGGCGGCTTACGCAAAACGGCCATTTAAGGGTAGCCTAGCCAAAACAAAATCAAAAGCACCAAAGATACCAAAGAATCGGATAACTAGTTTTATGGCCCGCATTCTAATGCCGTTTTGGCGACTTATCACCTGGTTCCCACGATATTTTTACGGTGCATGGCGAGAACTAAAACTGGTTACTTGGCCATCTAGAGGAGAAACATGGCGCTTGACAATTGCGGTGTTTATTTTCGCAATAGTATTCGGTGGATTGGCATACGCGGTAGATAAGGGCCTAGATGAGCTCTTTAAGGAACTAGTATTAAAGTAAAAGGATAAGCGATGAGCAAAAGGTACGATTCAACAAAACACTGGTATGCAATCCATACATACAGCGGCTACGAGGAGAAGGTCGCTGAATCAATCCGCCAAAGAGCCGAAACTTTGGAAATGGGCGGTGAGATTTTTCAGGTTCTAGTACCAAAAGAAAAGATGATCGAGATAAAAAATGGTAAACGCAAAGTGGTTGAAAAACGAATCTTTCAGGGGTATGTCTTGGTTGAGATGAAACTATCAGAAGATGCTTGGTACATTGTCCGCAACACACCAAATGTAACCGGTTTTGTTGGTACTGGTACTGACCCGACCCCAGTTGAAGCAGAGGAAGTTGCAAAAATTCTCAAGCGAATGGGTCGCACAGAACCTAAGCACAAGTTTGATTACAGGGTAGGAGAGGTCGTGAATATCGTCGACGGACCGTTCAAAGGTTTTGATGGCTCGATAAACGAAATTGACGCCCAAAAAGGCAAATTGAAAGTATTGGTTAATATGTTTGGCCGCGAAACTCCGGTAGAGCTAGACGGTCTGCAAGTAAAAAGGGTCTAGGAACAGGAGTAATATATGGCAAAGGAAGTAACTGCAACATTAAAAATGAAAATAAAAGGCGGACAGGCCAGCGCCGCCCCGCCAGTCGGTTCGACGCTTGGCCAATACGGTGTGAATATGATGGACTTTATTACACCCTTTAACGATGAAACCAAGGATAGGCAGGGTCAAAATCTATCGGTTCATATTTCTATTTACGACGACCGTAGCATGAGCTGGCGGGTAGTAGGCACCCCAACTGACGAGCTAATACTGGCGGCGTTAAAAGCAGACAAAGGCTCCGGTGAACCAAACAAGGCCAAGCTAGAAAAGAAGCTTTCCAAGAGTCAACTAACTGAAATAGCCGAAGCCAAAGCCGAAGATATGAATACCGCCGACATTGAGGCTATTAAGAAAATGGTAGCCGGTACGGCCCGCAGTATGGGTGTAGAGGTAGAGCAGTAAGTATTTAACAACAGAAGTAATTGTGTGGGAGGTTAAAAAAACCGTTAGCACCACGAAGGAGAAAACATGGCGGAAGCCAAGAAAAAAGTAACGACTAAAAAAACCAAAACGGAAGAAAAAGCACAGCTTGAGGAGATTATAAAAATCGATAAAACAGCTGTTGAAGCCGAAGCAAAAGAAATAGTCGCCGAAATTAAAAAAGAATCGACGAAAAGTCCATTAGCCAAGGCCGGCAAGCGTAGCGCCAAGGCTGTTGCTGAAGAAGAAGCAGCCAAAGCCAAGCAAGAACGAAAAGCTTCTAAGGCGAAACTCACCGAAAAGCTCAAGACAACGCAAAAAATGCCTCGTACCACCGCTGAACGGGCTGGTAAGAAATACCGTGAAGTCTATAAACTAGTTGATTCATCCAAAATCTATACACTAAATGAAGCTATGGAAGTCGTTTGCCAGACTTCAACTACCAAATTTGATTCCTCGGTTGAGCTGCACATAAGGCTAGGAGTTGATCCGAAACTCGCAGATCAGAATGTCCGCGGTACAGTGGTTTTACCAGCCGGAACCGGAAAAAACCCAAAGATAGCCGTCATTTGCGAAGCTAAGGACGAAAAAGCTGCTAAAGCGGCTGGCGCTGAACTAGTTGGTGCGGATATTGTTTTTGCACTTCTAGATAAAGAACAGTTAGCCTTTGATGTGCTTGTCACTGCGCCGACTCAAATGGCCAAACTGGGTAAATACGCTAGGTTGCTTGGCCCCAGAGGGCTAATGCCTAGCCCCAAAGCCGGTACGGTAAACACTGATGTTGTCAAAGCGGTTGCAGAAGCAAAAGCTGGAAAAGTGGAATACCGGGTAGATAGTAATGGAATTATTCACCTTTCGGTGGGTAAAGTTAGTTTTGGCAGCACCAAGCTAATTCAAAATGCTCAAATCGTACTTGCTTCTGTTAAGTCGGCTAAGCCGGCTAGCTTGAAAGGTAATTACATTACGAGTATTTATACAGCCACTACTATAGAACCTTCAGTAAAAATTGCTGCGGACTAAACAAAAAAGAACAACAAATTTCCTTGTCTGCCAAAATTAATACCTATAAACTATACTGAGCAAGGGGTGAAATAAGAAGAGTGTCCGTTTATAGCAACATACAGATTAAAAAAGCCATAAAAGACGGCCATATTGTTTGTTTTCCATTGCAAAAAGCCAACATAGCTGGTAGTAGTATAGATGTTACGCTGGGGAATTGGTATTATCGGACTGAGAGAACCGGTAGTAGCGGCTTTTATAATCCTTTCGAGCCAAAGGATGTTGCCCGTTATTTTGATGGCCCTCATCAGGCTCCAAAACATAAAGCCTGGGCTCGCGACAACGGCCGCCAACTATTCGAGGGAATTCCGACAAGCCATCAGATAATAGTGCTAAGACCTGGCGAGCGAATTTTGGCTCATACCCATGAGTTTATTGGCATCAAAGCTCCTGGTACATCGACACTGCAAGCTCGCAGCACCTGGGGTCGAAACGGTGTTGCGGTTTGTCTCGATGCTGGCTGGGGCGACCCAGGTTATATTAATCGCTGGACACTTGAGATTTATAATATGAACCAGCATGAAAGCGTTGTCTTACCCGTTGGTGAGCGAATAGCTCAGATGGTCTTTTATGTTACCGGTCCGGTCGAGGGTGAATATAAAAAATTGAGTGGAAAATACCAAACTGGTGATAGCACTAACTTAAAAAAACTAGTTGCGGATTGGCGACCCGATCAGATGCTACCCAGGGCTTTCAAGGATGTCAGAGTAGCCCCCCAAAAAATCGAGGGGCTGAAGGTTAAATAATGGGTGGGTCAGCGAAAGGACAAAAATGCAAAGTCACCCAGGCCTTTTTATTGTCCTAGAAGGTTCTGATGGATCTGGCAAGGCTACACAGTTCAAGCTGTTAGAACAACGACTTAGGGCAGCTGGTTATTCTGTCGTTACCTTTGATTTTCCTCGTTATAGTGAAGATTCGTCCTATTTTGTCCGAAAGTATTTAGCTGGTGACTATGGGCCTGCCGGCACAGTAAATCCCTATACTGCCTCGATGTTTTATGCCCTCGATCGCTATGAGGCATCGCAAGATATTCGAAAAACTCTATCAGGTGGGGCTGTTGTCTTGAGCAACCGATTTGTTGGATCAAATATGGCCCATCAAGGGTCAAAATTTAGCTCAGACGGTGAGCAGCGAGGTTTTTTCATGTGGGAAGATAGCCTTGAATTTCAATTACTTGGTATCCCAAGGCCCAATCTAAATATTTTTCTTCATTTGCCGGCGGAAGTTTCTCAAAGACTTATTCTTAAAAGAGCTGAGCAAAATGGCACTGAGCCAGACGAACACGAAAAAGACTTAGATCACTTGCGAAGAAGTGTAGAAGCATATGAGTTACTTTGCCGACTGTTTCCAAAAGATTTTTCTAAAGTACAGTGTGCTCCAGATGGCCGTCTGCTGGATGTAAAGACGATAAGTAACTTAATTTGGCAATTAATCAAACCACTGCTTTCGGGGCTGCCTAAGCACCAACCTCGACCTCGAACAATAAAGCTTGGCGATCCAAGTCTAACTGATAAAGAGACTCTACACCGGTCAGATAATTCCGAACAGCCCGGGTTATCAGGAGTAAGCTACCTAACGAAAAGATTGTTGCTTAGCGTACAGGGGATAAAAATTATCGAGAAACAGCCAATTGATGGTTCGCCGAGACCAATAACTCAGATTGTTCGTCGATTCCCCAAAGAGACAAAAGAGCTAGCTGCTGCAACGACGAGTTTTTTGGAGCAGTTGGAGAAAAATTTGCGAACGATCAAACCAGTTAATAAAGAAGCAACCAAGGCAGTAAAAGAATCTCTTATGCCCTTATACTTCAAATCAGACTACTCTATAGAAGGCAGCATAAGTTCTCTGCAGGAAGCCGAAGTTTTGCTAAAAAAAGCACCAGCTGGACACACCGATAGTTCAAACTCTAAAATTATTGAAGACATCAACCCGTCAATCGAGTTGATTACGCCAGGAGTGAAGCTGTTAGGTTGGTCTCCCCGAAATGAAATTCAAGTTCTGGCAAAGATACTTTTTCCGAAGACTGATGTAAGCGAAGAACAACTTCTTTCCGAACTCGAGAGGGTTTCATATGAGCAAAAAACAAAGTGGCTAAAGGAAATGATCGGCTCAGATATTGAGAGTTTTATATCTGGCCCGTCTAAATTTGTCGAATATAATTTAGAAATAGTGGCTAGCGGGCATGACATCGAGAAGTTGCTAGAATTGGCCAAATGGCGAAATGTTTATTGGCAGCTGGTTTCACCGACTTCTGGCTACCCGATCCCTGCTCTCGTTGACGAGCTGGGATTGGGTGAGGCATATTCCGAATGTTTCGACTCTAGTTTGCGGCTGTATAGCAGTATGCAATCAGCTGGAATAACAAGTAGCGAAGCCCAATATGCGTCCTTGAGAGGGCATTATAGTCGTGTAAACAGCCAGATGAGCTTAGACCAGCTATTTTTGTTAGCAAAAAGAGTCGGCTTGTCTAGGAAAACTTTAACCTCTACTAATCCTGGTTTGCTACTAGAACAAATCCTGTCAGCTATTGAGCAAAACCATCCGCTATTAGTGAAAGAGATTCTAAAATACGCTGATAAGTCTGTTTCTAGAAAAAAAATCAGAAGACAAGCTCCAGTAAAGCCAAACAAAAGGTAGCCTAGGCTTGCCTAGGGCGTTGCAGTGCAGCCCTTGTTATGCTACAATAACCAAATCAGACCAGAGACAGTAGCTGCTCTAGACAACAATTCAGAGCTTAATCTGCTACCTAGGTTGGACAAATGACTTATCAAGTTCAAATTGTGTTCAAAAAATGTCTTTGGTGTGCGGTTGTACATCCGAGGTTTTTTTATTTGAGAAAGACCGCTAGTCCAAGAAGTGATGTATCCCTTAACAACTAGTAGCAATTAAGTCTAATTTAAAAATTAAGGAGAAGAAATATGGCTTTATCAAGAGAAAAAAAAGTCGAATCTCTAGAGACGATTGATAGTCTACTTGCAACTTCCAAACTAACGGTTATGGCCATCTATAGTGGCACAACGGTGAAGTCAATGCAAGAACTTCGAGCTCAGGCCAAGAAAGATGGCACAGAGATAAAAGTTTTTAAGAATCGTTTGTTCAAGAAAGCTTTAGCTAAAAATCCATCCTTTCAGGGTGTAGACACCTCTAGTGTAAATGGACAGCTGTTGTACGCATTCAATAGTCATGATGAGGTGGCGCCAGCTCAAGTGCTTGCTAACTTTGCTAAAACCAATACTCAAATAGGTTTTGTTGGTGCCCTAAGTCAAAATGGAAGTTTTTTAACAAAAGAAGATGTTGAGTTTTTGGCAGCCCTGCCATCCAGGGACCAACTTCGAGCCCAGCTGGTCGGCACGATATCGGCGCCAATAAGTGGTTTTTTGAATGTTACTGCAGGAAATATCCGCAGTGTGTTGAATGTTTTTCAGTCTCGAGCTGATAGTTTGTAAATATAATTCTTAAAGAAGGAGTAAAGTAATGTCAGACGAAGTAAAAGAAGTAAAAGATCAAGTGGGTTCAGCTAAAGCTGAAGAAAAAAGTACAACTGAAATACCAAAGAAATTCACAGAGTTAGTAGAAGAACTCGATAAGCTAAGTGCTCTTGAGATTTCAAAATTTGTTCAATTTCTAGAAGAGCACTGGGGTGTTAGCGCGTCTGCTCCTGCTGTGGTTGCTGCCGCTGCACCTAGTGGAGGAAGCGATACACCAGCCGCCGAAGAAAAGAGCGAATTTGATGTAATCCTCAAAGAAGCTGGAGCTCAAAAAGTCGCCGTTATAAAGGCTGTAAAAGACGCCACAGGGCTGGGGCTTGGTGAAGCAAAGGCAATTGTTGACAGTGCCCCTAAAGCAGTAAAAGAGAAGGTTGCTAAAGAGGAAGCCGAAACTATTAAAAAAGCCCTGGAAGATGCTGGAGCCACGGTCGAGCTTAGTTAAAAAAGATTTTTTTGTTAAAAGGATAGAATAATAGAAAGGATACCCGGCAAAATTACCGGGTATCTTTTGGATTTTTCCACAGAGTTTATCAACAGTGTGTTTTGACTTCAACAAAAGTCTATGTTAGTTTTAGCTCTAGAAGCGCTTAGTCAAACAAAATAAAACCAAAGACAGAGGGAGCGCGGGAGTTGGATGGCAGAAATACCAGATAAACAGATCAAACGCTTAAAGGCGCTTATTGCTGAAGCTGAAACTGCATTAGCTGCAGCCAAGGAGCTAATAGTAAGCTTAGTCGGAGATGACCCCGTGCTGACTGATC
>CAYUXQ010000031.1:0-1032 GCA_964448925.1 uncultured Candidatus Saccharibacteria bacterium
CGACCAAATACTTAAGAGGCTGCATTTTTTTACCGTCCATGGTGGAGGTATAGCTGGTCAAGTAAAGTAGAGTTTTAGCCCGGGTTACGGCAACATAAAGCAAGCGTAGGCGTTCGTCGTCAGATGCTCCCTGGTAGCGAATAAATTCTAAATTGGGCGGCAAGGCAATGTTACTGCCGCCGCTACGGCTTGCTGCTCCCCAAACTTCGTCGGAAGCTGCCAATACGAACACAGCCTTGAATTCTCTGCCTTTTGCCTGGTAAGCAGTCATTACATTAACTGCTTGCGGTGATTCGTAGTGTGGGCTGGTATTTAGAATATTTATGCCGCTGGCCCGATGTAAGGAAATAAAATTTACAAAGTCACTCAACCCAAAAGGCTTTTCGTCATCGCGCCGCCAGTCTCTTAGCCTTCCTCGTAACACACTTAAATCGCCCAAATGCTCAACAAAGGCACTATCCTTGGCGATTTGCTTTCCAAAGTAGTGTTCAAAAAACGGGCTGCGCATTGGCAAGTTAAAAGTCTTAACATCATCGCCGCTAACACCGCTAAGGATGTCGAGTTGTTGTTCTAGAGTGGTTACTACCAGTAAATCTTTGAGCCGCATAAAAAAACCAGTAATTTGGGCAGATTCTGGCTGACCAGCAAGAACTTTGGTCCAGTCGCCATCTTTTTCAGCCCGCCAGCTGCTGCGCCAAATAAATTCAGTCGGCAGCCGCCAAAAATCAAAGCTCAGTACCTGCGGCCAAAGTTCGTTTAGCTTTTCCTTGTCCGTTTGGGCCATAGCCAACACCAATTGGCTCATTTTTTCGAGCATGACTACTAGTGGTTTGTCCAAAATATTTTCTCGTTTTTCATAACGAACCGGTAGGCCTCGTTCGGCCAGGTAGGGTAAGACCGGAATCAGGTACCTGTGTTTAGGTGCCAGCAGAGCAATTTCTTGTAGTTCTATTCCACTCTTAACTAACCGAGCGACTTCGTCGGCAACCCAAGAATACTGAGCCGCGTCGCTAATAAACTGAAAGTGGGCAA
>CAYUXQ010000031.1:1042-8144 GCA_964448925.1 uncultured Candidatus Saccharibacteria bacterium
CCGGCTTTGAGTCTTGTTTTGTTCCGGTGGCTTTGAGAATTTTGGTTACACCTTCAACCCGCTCATGCAAACGAGCCTGAATTTGACCACCCAAGTTGTAGGCAACATCTAGGATTTCAGGAGTAGATCGGTAGTTTTCGCGCAATGATATCACCTTAGTGTCGCGGTAGAGTCGGGCAAAACGAGCCATGTTAGTAAATTCTGCACCTTGAAATGCGTAAATAGCCTGATCATCGTCACCGACTGCCATTATGTTTGGACGACCTTCATTGACCGGGTCGTCGGTTAGCAGCTCAACAATTCTAAACTGAGCTGGGTTTGTGTCTTGAAATTCATCCAGCAGAATGTACTGATATTGTTCGGCCAGAGTAAACTTGAGCTCGGGATGATTTTCCAGCGCATTAATGGCGCGCAGAATCATGTCGTCATAATCATATAAACGGCGTTTTTTGAGTTGTTTTTGATAGGTTTTATAAACCTCGGCCGCCGCTAAAAGTTTGCGGTTCTTTTCGGCACCGGCAAGCACAAACTGCCCGAGTGAGTTCTTTTCCAACCATTTGTTTTTCCAAGCGGTTAGCGGTTTGGTATTTTTTTGGTCTGAACTGGACAGTGCCAGGTTAAGCTCTTGCATGGCAGTTTGTTTAAGGCTCCGGGCAAAGTGCGGTTTTTTTGCAGGCAGCTGTTTTAGTTTGGCTAGCAGTTTTTCAAACCTCGAAAAAGCCTTTTTGTCGATCCGCCCAAATCCATCCATAACTTGGTTGATAACCGGTGCCGAAGACTCAATAAATGACAAGTTGGACAAAGCCAATGCCCGTGCGTCAGACGGCGTCAACAGAGCTCGCTTGCATTCACTCATAAACGCCCTTAAGTCGGCACTGTAACTGTCGGCTGACTTCAGAGGGTTGTCGTAGGAAGCACCGGCTAAAATTTCTCTGATCAAGCTGTCGCTTCCTAGTTCGTCTATGGCTTGAGCGTCTTGGGCGTCGCTATATTCGGGGTAACGCCTCAGTAAATTACTACCAAAAGCATGGTAAGTACTAACGCTTACATCATAAGCAGCCTGGCCCAAAAACATTTGCAGCCTCTGCCTCATTGCCTCTACACCAGCTTCAGTAAAAGTCAGGCACAAAATATTCTGCGGCAAAGCGTCGGTAGCCTGCAAAATATATCCAACCCGAGATGACAGAAGCTGGGTTTTGCCGGTTCCTGGTCCGGCTAGCACTAAAAGCGGCCCGTCTATTTGAGTAGCGGCTTTTTTTTGCTGGGGATTAAGGTTGGCTAGCGCCTGTTGGTATTCCCTATCCATAGAACCTATTATTATGACTTTTGGCTGGTAGTTTTGCCAAGTTGTAAATCAGCAACCAGTCCGACATGGTCAGAAGCATATAGGTTTGGGTCTGCGGGTGATGGCTGGTCAAAGACCACACAGCACCTAACTACTTGAAATGTATTATCGACCAAAATATGGTCGATCGGTCCGTGAATCCCGGCCAGCGGCCCTCTAACCACTGCTCTAGCGGCCCTTAAGGCGCCGCGCCGTAGTCTGTGTCGAGCGCCTCGACCTCTCCACAGGGGGGTTGGAGACGTCCAAAAAAGTTTGTTAGGTGGTGTAAAAGTGTTTTTAAAACGACCCAGCAGTAGCTTCATCGAAACCGATCGCAGAGGGGCATTAAAATCGCCGGCGACGATTGCCGGAAACGAAGCAAATTCCAGCAGCTGCTTTGCTTGAACAGTTCTTGGCTTGTCGCGAAAGGCGCCGAAATAAAGATGGACATTTACAATGTTGACTGTTTGTCCGCTTATTTCAAAAGTCAGTTTTTGGGCTAGTCGGTCCTGAGCCAGGTATAAATTCGATACTTTTTTGGGCTTTGTTTTACTCAAACAAAGTAGTCCTTCGGTTTTGTTCTTACGGCGCGAGTAACTGGCGTGATATCCGCTAAGGTTTGAGCGCAAAAACCCTAAAACACTTTCTGCTGCGCTGACTTCTTGGAGTAGTATTACAGCGGCATTCAGTTTTCGCAGCTCTGCTATCACCAACTCTAACCGCTCTTGCCGACGGAAAGGATCATTTAGAACATTTAGCGTGACGATTCTAAGCTGGTTTTTAGACTTCGAACTTTTCAATGTGTTCGGCTAGCAACTTTAAAAATTCCTTGGCTTGGTCTTTACTCATCGCCACGCGGGCGACAATGTTTTGCTGAGTCGGGTCCGGCAAACTTTGTGCAAAGCTAAAAGTTACGGCGTGTTCGTTGTTGCCTATTAAGTAAGAATCAACGTGCAAAACCGGTGTTTTGTTGGGTTCGACACCAAAGTTTAAAGGCTGAGCTGGTGGTTTTTGGGCCATTTTCCTCTCTTTCTATAACTTCATTATCTCACGCATCCCAGCTAAAGCCATTGCCAAAATGACCCCAGCGGGCGGTAGGTTCAAACTGAGGCCGGGTCAAATCAAGCCCTTTTATGATACCTTTCGGGGTTAAATCATAACCCTTTACCAGCGACGATTTGCCATCGACCACCACAGTTGCTTCTACTGGTTCGGCAACACCAATTGCATACGCCAAGTAACAGTAAACTTGCGCGGCCTTATGTTTTCGCAAATAGTCCACGGCGATTCGCCTGGCCATATAGGCGCCCGACCGGTCGACCTTGGTGGCGTCTTTGCCAGAAAACGCCCCGCCGCCAATCGGAATTTGCGGCCCATAGTTGTCCACCACCAGTTTGCGACCGGTCAGACCGCTGTCGGCGTCAAAACCGCCCTGGTGCCAGTCGCCAGTAGGATTTGCAAAAAGACGAGGAATACCGGACCTATATTTAGCTTCTTGGTGTTTAAACCAGGTAAAAACTTGCGCTGAAAGCTTGTTTTGAGGAACGTTCTGAAAGCTGGCCACAATTGAATCAATAACCCCGTTCTTAAGCGTTACTTGAGTTTTGCCGTCGTAGGGCCAACGTTCAAACAAATTTTGGTTCAAACTGCGGGCCAGCACAACTTCTGACGGCAGTAGTTCTTTGGTTTCAACGGTAGCATAGCCAACCATAATGCCTTGGTCGCCAGCACCGCCGTGGTCTACTCCAGTGGCAATTTCTGGGCTTTGGTGGACTATTTTTTGGCTCAGCTTAACTTTGCCGGCAATTCGCTTTACGATAGGGCCAATATCTACCTTGTGCTTGGCACTAACTTCGCCTACCACAAAAATTTGGCCATGCCCGCCTACGGTTTCTACGGCTACGCGGGCTTGTGGGTCCTTGGCCAAGTACGCATCCAGAACGCCATCACTGATTTGGTCGCACAGCTTGTCCGGGTGTTTTGGGCTTACGCTCTCAGCGGTTTTGTAGCTACTCATCTTTTTATTCTTTTTTGATTATTAAGTGCTTTAACAATCTCTTTATGGACCTGCTCCGGTGTCTTATTTTTAGTGTTGATAAGAACTATGAGTTGTTTGGGCATAAAAATATCCTTCCTAATACGGGAAGGACACGCTGCCTTACAATATCTTTCCCGTGTGGGCGAGAATTACCACCCTATTCGCTGTCTGGCGAACGGGTTGGCGGCAGGTTATAGCGGGCTCGGACCCGCTGGCTTATTGTCTGGGATATGATTAGTCGCGAAACGCTACAGTGGGCATTTTATTTTCGGCAATAGGCGCACAAAGTGCATCTGTTGATGCACAGCGGAGCGGTTGCCGGAAAGAGTTGCCCAGTAAGCGTTGCAGCCAAATAATATCCTGGCGATAAGACATAACTGCACTCTTGATACTTTAGGTTGTTAACAGACTGATTTTATCATGGTGCGGACTATTTGGCGAATAGTTGCCAAACAATCAGTCCGCCTAACACAAACATCAAAACCAAAGCCCCGGTCAAAGCCCACAACATGTTTTTGTTCGGGCCAAGGCTATTTGGTGCGGCTGTTTCACTTTTTTTAGAGTCCGTTTCTTTTGCCATACCAAACTTAGTTTAGCAAAAATCGATCACCCTACTCTTGAACTATTGCTATAATTAGTGCATAAACATGGAAAAATCACCAATTTCCTCAGACCCCTTGCCTCTGCGGGAACAGACTTTTGAAACCGTGAGCCTAGCAAAATTTGACCAGGTTCTAACTCGCCGTGCCAAGCTTCACCAAAGAGTAACCGAAGGAGAATACACGGTTCGTTTTAAAGACTGGACCGGCGAACACAGAACCATCGCTATTACCGGTACTGCTGTGGCCATTACCGCAGCGCTTGGCGGTTTATACGCTTTGCAGCGGCATCGAAAAAAGAACTAAATACCCAGTATCTGCTTTTTCTTGGCGTCAAACTCTTCCTGAGTAAGAATTCCCTGTTCTTTCAGTTTGTTCAACTCCTCAAGCTGGGCGGCCATAGAGTCTTGCGCGGGTGTTGGCTGTTGGGGTGAGTTTTGTGGCTCGCTGGTGGGCGCTTGACTACTGGCGTTTTTTTTAGCCATGCTAGCACCAACCATTCCACCAACCACCAATCCGCGCCGACGAGCTCTTCGTCCTCTTGGTCCCATAACTTCCTCCTGTTTTTACTAGACTCCAGTATAGCCTAATTGACTGATTGTGATAAGAGTACAACTACTGTATTATTTAATGTAAATGAAAAAATGGTTAGTTATTGCCATATTGGCCGTGTCGCAGTTTGTCATGATTCTGGACAGCACGGTCATGAATGTGTCGATTTCTACCGTTGCAAAAGACCTAGGCACCACCATTTCCGGAATGCAAGCGGCCATAACTTTCTACGCTTTGACAATGGCCGCCCTAATGCTTACCGGCGGCAAATTGGGTGATATTTGGGGTCGACACCGAGCGTTTAGGATTGGTTCAATTATTTACGGCGTAGGTTCGCTTATTACGGCCCTTAGTCCTTCCCTCGGTGTCTTATTATTTGGTTGGTCGCTGGTAGAAGGTCTGGGCGCCATTTTGGTCATTCCAGCCATTGCAGCCCTAGCCGCCGTAAATTATAAAGGCAAAGACCGAATAGTTGCCTTTTCAATTTTAGGAGCTGTAACGGGTTTGGCGGCCGCAGTGGGGCCACTGGTAGGTGGTTTTATGACTACTTACCTGTCTTGGCGCTATGTTTTTGCCGCCGAAACGGTGGTAATGATTGGAGTACTGCTGGTTTCGGGCAAAATTAGCGACCAAAAAGTCAAACACCGTCCAAAACTAGACATTCGCAGCGTGGTGATGTCTGCCCTAGGCATGGGCCTGTTGGTGTTTGGGGTGCTTCAAAGCAAAAGCTGGGGCTGGGTAGCGCCGCTAAAAATACCGCAAATAAACGGTCACGACATTGCTCCGTTCGGAATTTCACTTGTTGCTTATCTAATTTTGGCCGGGGCATCGGTGTTGTGGCTTTTCCTAGCCCGTCAGAAAAAGTTGGAAGCCGAAGGCCGCGACGCTCTATTAAAAGCTTCAATGCTCAAAATCCCGGTGTTGCGCAGTGGTTTAGTGGTGTTCATGTCGCAGTATTTCATTATTGCCGGTCTTTTCTTTGTAATTCCGGTGTACCTGCAGGTGATGCTTGGTAATGACGCGCTACAAACTGGGGTAAAGCTAGTTCCGCTTTCGGTTGGGTTAGTTATATTTTCGGCGGTTGGGTCAAAGCTGTCTACCAAACAGGCGGCTCGTCGAATAGTCCGCCTCGGCCAACTTTTGATGGCCGTTGGGGCGTTGATAATTTTGAGCTCGGTCGACATCCAGCTCAAAGACGGCTTGTTTTGGGCTGGCATGTTTGTGATTGGCGCCGGCTTTGGCTTGCTAGCTTCACAGCTGGGCAACATCAATATGTCGGCCGTTAGTCAAGACCAATCTGCCGAAGTCGGCGGTTTGCAAGGCACTTACCAAAACCTAGGCACATCTTTTGGTACGGCTTTGGTTGGTTCGGTATTTATACTGTCGCTTTCCACCGGCTTCTCAAACGCCGTAGCTGGGAACCCTAATATTTCTGCGCCGGTTAAATCTCAAATTACTCAAGCAGCTTCCGAGGGGGTGCCGATTGTTTCTGCCAATCAAGCCCAGCAGTATGTAATTGCTCAGGGCGGCAGTCAGCAGACAGCTAAAGAAGTTAGCTCTACTTATCAAACCTCCCAAGTTCAATCACTTAAACAAAGCATGTTTTTCATTTTTGCCGTGGCTGTAATTTCGCTGTCGCTTTCGCGGAGTCTGCCGAGTGAATCGCCTAAGAAAAACTAAATACCCAGTATCTGCTTTTTCTTGGCGTCAAATTCTTCCTGAGTAAGAATTCCCTGCTCTTTTAGCTGAGCCAGTTGCTCGAGCTGGGCGGTCATAGGGTCTTGGGCAGGTGCTGGCTGTTGGGGGGCGTTTTGTGGCCCCTCAGCAGCCCAGCGCTGCGCTTGGCGGCGGCTAACATTGTTCGAAACATGTGTGGCAGTACCGGCAATGACAGCCGTACGAGCCACTCCTCTTAATAATCCTGGCATAACTAACTCCTTCCTTTACTTATTTATCTAATTCAGCTTCGGCTTCTGGGTGGATTCGGCCTTCGTCTATCAGCACGCCGTTGGCCTTTAAGATAGCTTCCTTAAGCGGTTTGGCCCACAACTGCTCCACAACCAGCAGTCCGGCCGCGCTGTCGTCTTCGAGTAGTTCGCCGACTTCTTCTATGTCGTCTTCCGAAACAGAACTGATTTGGGGTTTGTACTTTTCTATGAAGGCTGTAAGTTCACCATCGCTTTCAGTCAGGGCCACAGCAGTAACAACGCCGTCTTTGTCGCGGTTAACAAGCGCCAATTCGACCAAGGCTATCACTCCACCGTCAATGGCGTCGCCAATGGCCTTTAAAATGCTACCGTCAAATTTTGGACTTTTAAAACCTACGATTATGTAATCAACTGGTCCTCGCACTATTTTTTTTCCTCCAATTTAAGTTAATCCGTTAAATACTAGTATACACTAAGGTGTTTAACACCGGTGAAGCTCTAATGTGCGAAATATCACATTCTGTCTTGCAACATTAGCGGGTAGCTTCTAATACTAGCTCTGAGCGGTCGGCGGCTTCCATCTGGCCGTCTATCGTGCCAGGGTAAGCTAAAAAGTAGCCTTCTTCGTCGGGTTCGTCTGGTGCGCGTAGCATTCCGTCGT
>CAYUXQ010000032.1:0-7548 GCA_964448925.1 uncultured Candidatus Saccharibacteria bacterium
CATAACATTCGTAGCGCGACTAGGATGATTGAGTTAGGTGAAAGCGCTGTTTGGGACGCATTAGACGAAGTTATTAAAGGCAAATATGTGTTGCTCAATCGAGCACCTAGCCTACACCGGTTGAGTATTCAGTCCTTTCAACCGGTTTTGATTGAAGGCAAGGCTATTCAGCTTCACCCACTGGTGTGCAAAGGGTTTGGGGCTGACTTTGATGGTGACCAAATGGCTGTACACCTACCTCTAGCCGAGGCTGCTCAGGCCGAAGCTCGCGATATCATGGCTGCCAATAAAAACCTACTCAAACCAGCTGATGGATCGCCGATATTACATATAGAGCAGGACATAGTACTGGGTTGCTACTATCTAACATACGAAAAGCCCGGCAGTGAAAACCAATCTTCGGTACCGTTTAGCACCATAGATGAAGTTGTATTAGCCTTAGACGCTGGCACAATTCGACTTCAAACTAGAGTTAGCGTACCTTTCCGAGGTGAAAACCGTGAGACTACAGCCGGTAGACTGCTTTTTAACGAAATTTTCCCAGAGGACTTTACCTTCCAGAACGAAGCTATGACTAAGAAAAAACTAGCTAATGTAATGGCACGGGTATATCAGAAGTACGGCCAAGCCAAAACAGCACTTCTTGCTGACGACCTAAAAGACCTTGGCTTTCGCTATGCAACCTATTCCGGATTGTCAATCGGCATGGGTGACTTCGCAGATGTTGATGCTCTCGATGGACTTGTAGAAGGAGGCGAAACTCGATCAGCCGAGATCAGCCAGCAGTATGAAGCTGGTTTTATCACGGACGACGAACGCTATCGACTAACTGTCGATACTTGGGCAGAAGTTGACTCTGCGGTCGAAAAGGCTCTGGCAGAACAGTTCAATAGCCAGGAGAACACCATGAGTATCGCTGTTAATTCTGGTGCCAGGGGCAATATTTCACAAATGAAAGATTCCGTTGGCATGATCGGTATTCGTTCTGATGCTTCGGGCCGCCCAATTGAGCTGCCGGTCAAATCTAACTACAAGTATGGTTTGAATCCTTTGGAATATTTTACTGCCACTCGTGGTACCCGTAAGTCGTTAATCGATATTGCGCTGCGGACCGCCGATTCAGGCTATCTCACTCGACGCTTAGTGGATGTAGCTCAAGATGTATTTACTGTTGATCATGATGCTGAAGACCCAGGCTTTCCGATTTACCGAAGTGATTCTGAAATTGTGGGGTCAGAATTTGCTACTCGCCTCGAAGGGCGGTTTGCCGCTGAAAATGTTGGTAAGCACATCAAAAAAGGCGAGCTCATTTCCCAAGCTACAGCACAATCCATTGAGGAAGATGAAAAGGTTGAATCAGTCAAGATAATGAGCGCCCTGTCTTGTACATCAGTAAAGGGTGTTGATCGTAAAAGCTATGGCATAGACCTGGCAACTGGAGAGCTTGTTGCCAGTGACTATCCTGTAGGAGTGATTGCTGCTCAAAGCATTGGCGAGCCGGGGACCCAGTTGAGTCTTGACTCCAAACACCGAACCGGGGCCGTGGCAGTTGTTGATGATGTTACCCAAGGGCTTACCCGTGTTGAAGAACTTTTAGAAGTTCGCTCCCCCAAAGGCCAAGCTTACTTGACAGATATAACTGGTGTTGCCAATGTCTGGGAAGAGGGCGATACCTACATCGTACAAGTAACCGCCAAAGAACAGAAAGCACTTAAACTGCCTTTAGCTGGTCGTCAAGTCCAAGTTACAGATGGTGATGAAGTCGAAATTGGCGATGTAGTAGCAGCCAACGAAGACGCTTCTGAGCCCATCAGTGCACCTATGGCTGGTAAAGTAAAAGTTGGCGAAACAGCCATTACTATAACCCCAACAGCTAAAAGTGTCGTGCGCTATGAAATCCCCGGTTTTAAGCAGATCCTGATTAAGGATGGCGACAATGTAGACGCCGGGCAGCGGATAACCAATGGTTCGATCAATCTCCACGAACTCATGCGCCTTCAGGGTGTAGAAGCTACTCAGCGTTACATAATGAACGATATTTTGAACATTTTTGCATCGCAAGGTCAAACGATTTCAGACAAACACCTCGAGGTAATAGTCCGCCAAATGTTTAGCCGAGTACAAATAGAAGAATCCGGTGACGGTGAATTCATCACTGGTGATGTTGTCAGCAAACAGGCCGTACATGAAGCCAACGAAGCTCTGGCAGCCAAAAACAAAAAACTAGTCAAATACAATCAGTTGTTACTGGGTATTACCAAAGCCAGCTTATCAACTGATTCGTTCTTATCGGCTGCTTCGTTCCAGGATACTACTAGGGTACTGATTGCGGCTGCCACTAGTGGTAAGGTAGACAAACTATACGGACTAAAAGAAAATGTAATACTGGGCCGTCGTATCCCGGTTGGTACCGGTGCCCGCAAGGCAGAAGGTTCTACCGAGGTTGATTCAGAGGACGAAAAGTGATAATATGAACAGGAATTTTTCATTTATCAGTTCGCATTTAACATTTATTTCACATTTTTCATTTACCAAATGCAATAGGCAGCTAGTCTGCGAAATGCTAAATGGTAAATCTATGGAAAATGGTAAGTGGCAAGTGGTGAATATCTCTGAAGGAGTGTTTTAGTGCCGACAGTCAATCAGTTGGTTAGGAAACCGCGAAAAAGTGCCTCCGGCAAAACCAAGTCACCGGCACTTCAGCGCGTTACCAATAACCTAAAAACCAGAAGCTATGAAAAACCAGCTCCATTTAAGCGCGGCGTATGTGTTCGGGTGACCACTAAAACTCCCAAAAAACCAAATTCCGCGTTGCGTAAAGTCGCTCGCGTTCGCCTGACAAATGGACATGAAGTCTGGGCTTACATAGGTGGCGAAGGGCACAACCTGCAAGAACACGCCGTAGTATTGGTTCGCGGTGGCCGAGTACCAGACCTTCCTGGTGTGCGCTACCACATTGTGCGCGGTAGCCTTGACTTGCAGGGAGTCCAAAACCGCAAGCAAGGCCGTTCTAAGTACGGCTCTAAAAAGGATGCTAAATAATGGCCAAAGCCGAAATGTTTCCTGATATTGATGGTCAAGAACCAGATACTCTCAGAGTACCAATCGATGCCAACAGAGCTGCAGCAATTGAAGAAGCTTTCTTATCCGGGTACCACCTAGATGCCATAGTTGAATATTTTGGCTGGAGAGAAACTGCTGCTGTATTAACTAACCCAGATTTAGTAAAGCAATCAGATTCCACCTCTAATCTTATGGAGACTTCAGGTGCCGCGTAAAGTCACAGCCTCCTTAGTCCGTGATGTTCAACCCGATAGGCTGTACAACAGTACAGCGGTTACCAAACTTATCAACCGAGTAATGCTGGACGGCAAAAAACAAGTAGCTGAGCGGTTAGTATACGGTGGTATGCAAAAAGCCGCCGATAAATTAAAAGTCCAAAACCCGTTAGAAGTTTTTGAAACTGCTTTCAAAAACATTCAACCGCACCTAGAAACCCGTTCGCGCCGTGTTGGCGGGGCCAACTACCAAATACCGTTTGAAGTTAAAGGACAGCGTCAACAGCATCTTACTACCATGTGGTTCGTAGAAGCCGCCCGGGCCCGCAAGGGAATGAGCATGGAAGACCGCATTGCGCTAGAGCTGGTAGATGCCTACAACGAAACTGGCGAAGCTGTAAAGAAAAAAGAAGACACCCACAGAATGGCAGAGGCCAACCGCGCCTTCGCCCACTTTGCCAGGAGCTAATTCTAGATATGGCAGAAAAACCCTTTATTTGCCAAATTGCTTGCCCTGCACTTAACGGTGATTTAGGCAAAGATTTTGGCGAACATTTTTCAGTAGATTGTCCGGGGCCAAAAATTAGCGGAGAAATGGAAGATGTAAGAAACAGAATTACGATCCATTCATCTACTAAAGCGGAAGAAGAACCAAGTTTTATTCATGCCGGAGGCGAGCTAGTCTGTAGGAATGAAGGACTTATAAGATTCCTAGACA
Source organism: uncultured Candidatus Saccharibacteria bacterium (assembly GCA_964448925.1). Classification (GTDB taxonomy): domain Bacteria; phylum Patescibacteriota; class Saccharimonadia; order Saccharimonadales; family UBA10212; genus JAYTJL01. The sequence continues at coordinate 3,997 of CAYUXQ010000032.1, forward strand.
GCATAATAGACAACTAAGGTAGGAACTGAGTACTAGAGGACAACTATGGCTGAAAAAAAATACGAACTGGAAAAACTGCGCAATATTGGCATTATTGCTCATATTGACGCCGGTAAAACCACTACCACAGAGGGGATCCTTTACCGTACTGGTCTAAAGCACAAAATCGGCGCTGTGCATGAAGGCGAAACAACCACCGACTGGATGGCCCAAGAAAAAGAACGCGGCATAACCATCACAGCCGCCGCGGTGACCTGTTTTTGGAAAGACCACAAAATCAACATCATAGACACCCCCGGACACATAGACTTTACAGTTGAAGTCGAACGAAGTTTGAGGGTACTAGATGGAGCAGTGGTAGTCTTTGACGGTAAAATGGGGGTAGAATCCCAGTCCGAAACTGTTTGGCGCCAAGCCGACAAATACGGCGTGCCGAGAATATGTTTTATAAATAAAATCAACCAAACCGGGGGTGACTTTTATAAAAGCCTAGACAGCATACATGCCAGACTCAACAAACGGGCATTTCCAATTCATCTGCCAATTGGTTTTGAACAATCAATAAACGGCATTATCGACTTGGTGGCTATGAAAGCCTACACCTACAAAGAATTTACCGACAACGAGCTGATTGAAGGGGAAATTCCAGCCGACCTGATCGACCAAGCCAAAAAATACCGCTCTCTTTTGGTCGAAAACGCTGTTGCAGAAGACGAGCAGATGCTTGAAAAATACTTTGAAGTCGGCGAAGAAGGTTTATCCGAAGAAGATATAAAAACAGCCATACGCACGGCCGTACTAACCGGTAAGTTCTTTGCAGTGTCTGGCGGCGACGGCCGCGGCGTAATAGTAGAGAAGTTGCTTGATGCGGTAAACGACTATCTGCCAAACCCGCTGGACCGTGGCAGCAGTTGGGGTACAAATCCAAAGAACGGCGACGAAATTGAGCGCAAACCGTCTGTTGACGACCCGTTTGCAGCCCTGGCTTTTAAAATCGCTACCGACCCATTCGTCGGAAAGCTCGCCTTTTTTAGAGTATATTCGGGCAAAGTAACCGCCGGCAGTTACATTTTGAATAGTTCAACTGGGGAAAAAGAGCGAGTTTGCCGAATTGTTCGCATGCACGCCGACAAGCGCGAAGATGTGGCTGAAGTTGAAGCCGGCGACATCGCAGCCATTGTAGGGCTAAAGGCCACTACCACTGGCAATACCTTATCCGACCAGGGCAGCCCAGTTGTTCTAGAAAGCATCACATTCCCAGAACCGCCGGTTAGCATTGCAATTGAACCCAAAACCAAGGCCGACCAGGAAAAAATGAGCGTTGCTCTGCAGCGTTTAGCCGAAGAAGACCCAACCTTTCGCATAAAAGTAGACCACGAAACCGGCCAAACAATTATTTCGGGAATGGGCGAGCTACACTTAGAAATCATTGTCGACCGCATGAAGCGCGAGTTTAGCGTGGAGGCAAATGTTGGACAGCCGCAGGTGGCTTACCGTGAGACTATCCGCAAAGACGCAGTTGAAGCCGAAGGTAAATATATTCGCCAAACCGGTGGTCGTGGTCAATATGGTCACTGCTGGTTGCGCCTTAGCCAAAACGAAGCCGGCGAAGGCTTTGAATTTATCGACAGCATCAAAGGCGGTGCAATTCCTTCTGAGTACATCCCGGCTGTCCGTGCTGGCGTGGAAGAAGCTATGGCCAACGGTGTAATAGCCGGCTATCCGGTTGTTGATGTAAAAGTCGAACTATACGACGGTTCTTTCCACGATGTAGACAGTAGCGAAATCGCTTTTAAAATCGCTGGCAGCATGGCTCTTCAAGAAGGTGTAAAAAACGCCGGACCGGTGTTGCTTGAGCCCATCATGAAAGTCGTGGTTGTAACTCCTGAAGAATTTATGGGCGATGTTATTGGTGACCTTAACTCTAAGCGTGGTCGAGTAGAAAGTATGGAAGATCTAGCCAACAGTATCAAACAAATTACAGCTTTTGTGCCTCTGGGCGAAATGTTTGGCTACACCACCAACCTGCGTAGCAACACCCAAGGCCGGGCGGCCAGCAGTATGGAACTTGACCATTATGCCGATGTGCCGGGCAATGTTGCCCAAGAAATCATTGCCAAATCCGGCAAATAGTTTACAGCTGGCGCAAAAGTTGTAAGATATAGTCATAAACAGATTTAGAGAAAACGCGGTAGGTGTATTGTCGCCCGGCCAAGGAGCTCAGTACCCGGGTATGGGCGAAGCTGTCTATGGTGCTTCAGATGAAGCTAAGCAGGTGTTTTATATCGCTAGCGAAGCTACAGGGGTAGATCTTGCTGAAGTTTGTTTTGGCTCCCAAACCGAAAGACTGGAAGAAACTCTGGTTTCGCAGCCGGCTATCGCAGCAGTATCGATTGCCGAATATTACGAACTGAAGAAATTGGGCTTTCGGCCCGACGCAGGGATTGGTCACAGCATGGGGGAAATTCCGCTTTTGACCATGGTCGGAGCAATCTCGCTGCGAGATACATTTGACTTGCTTCAGGTTCGAGCTACTGTTACAGCCAGGGCTAGCCAGGAAAGGCCAGGTATTATGGCTGCCGTTAGCGGGCTGTCTTTGGAGGATGTTAAGTCTCGAGCTGCTACCGTTTTAGCTTCCGGACGTGCTGCTATTGCTAATTTAAACCATACTGGCCAGCATGTATTTAGCGGTGATACTGATGTGATGGAAGAGCTGGAGAAAATAATAGAGAACGCAAGGATAAGTGAAAGGCTGCGGGTTAGGTTCACAAAACTCAAAACCGGAGGGGCTTTTCATTCTCGTTACCATATGGAAAGTGCTGTTAGTGAATTCCGTGAGGCGCTGAAAAGTATTGACTTTGAGCAACCCGAGTTTGAACTAATGATGAATAATGCACAGTACCTTAGCGAAGTGGGTACTCACCACCTTCCAGAGTATCTAAGTCAGCAGCTTATCAACGGAGTCGATTTTACTGGTGGAGTCTCACGGTTAGTTGGCGATGGGGTTTCAAATTTTGTTGAGGTTGGCCCGAATGGTCCTGGGGGCGAACCAAAAAGGCTCGGGATTCTTTCTGGGTTGGTGAAAAAAGACTTCGAAGATGTAAAAATTGTTGAAATACAGGAGTTCGGTCCGTCGGCCAGGCATCCAAAACCTACTAGTTGAAGTTAACTCTTTACAAGCGGAGCATTTTTACCTTATAATACCAGGGTAAATTGCGTGGGTGCTGTTTTTAGTGCACCCAAGCAAAAATCAACTTAAGAAACTAGGAGAAATTATTTAAATGGCAGACTTTGACCGCAGCAAGCCGCATGTAAATGTAGGAACCATGGGCCATGTAGACCACGGTAAAACATCGCTAACCGCAGCAATTACGGCTGTGTTGGCTAAAAAACTTCCAAGCGAAATTAACAAACCGATCGCTTATGACCAAATCGACAACGCGCCCGAAGAAAAAGCTCGTGGTATAACCATAGCAACATCCCACCAGGAATATGAAAGCGAAAAACGCCACTATGCACATGTAGACATGCCTGGTCACGCCGACTACATCA
>CAYUXQ010000033.1:0-6746 GCA_964448925.1 uncultured Candidatus Saccharibacteria bacterium
ATGCGATTTTTGCTTGGGCTGCTCACCTCCCAACCAAAAAATACCAGAAACAGAAGGTCGCAATTGACTGATTATTGATTCTATTATATAGTATACGAATGAAAAATGAGACAAATCAGATAGGTGGTATTTTTGGGGTCATTGTACTGGGCATTATTGGATGGTTTGTATGGACGCACTATATCTACCCACCAACATGGATGGCAACGTTTTACTACAATCCCGGCGACCTAACTCAGTATTGGCAGACCCAGGGTTTATCAAGCGTTGAACAATGTCGTAATTGGGTGAATGGACAGTCAATAAGAGATATCGACGGCGTATTTGACTACGAGTGTGGCAAAAACTGCAAAGCAATTGACATCGGGCTCTACAAGTGCGATGAAACTGTAGAATAAAAATAAGCACTTAACGAGTCAAGCATTTTTGAGCTACTTCTTAATACGCCCTAGGAGTAATTCCCAATCTTGATCAGCATTTCTCTCAAGTGTGGCTAGTACTGTGTATTTGCCAGATAATAACTCTTTATCCAGGGTGCCACCCTGGAAATGACATATATAACAAGCAAAGTATTTTTTAAGTTCGCCTCTGTTGCAAAGGGGAAAGTGGTTATTTTTGGGGCGGTCTTGCAATTAGACGCACACCGAGTGCTGTTTTGCCAATCATGCACGCAGAGCAATAATTTCTATAAATCTTACCTAGACATTCAGTGGCATTGTCTGCGGTTCTACCCGAAACACCAAATTCGTCTGAGAGAACACCGGCAATCTGATGTGGTTCTGGGCCCGGAACTGCATATTGAAGTTCTACCGCTCGGTTTCGCAGCAGAATGCCAAGCTCTTCATCAACTTCACTTCTTTTGAGTGGGCAAGTCGGACTTAGCGGAATCTCAGCTCCGGAAAACTTTGACATACTCAAATCAATTACTATAACAGGGGAAAAGCCTGCCCGCTCTGGAGGGTGGTTATTGTTCTTTTTGGTTCGACTGAATGCTAGAATAGTCTTATGAACGATAATCACCTCGGCGTATTGCTCGGAGACATGAACGCAAAATGGATGGTGTTGTTGAGGCTGTTGGGCAGTTGCAAGACCAAGTAAAGAACTTGCCAACGCGCGATGAATTTAACGAACTCAAAGGCGACATTAAAGCCATAAAAGTGGCCGTTTCAAATCACGAACAACGAATAACTCAACTCGAAACTACAGGCTAACCGTTTTACTTCTGTTGAACAGGGGAAAGTGGTTATGCAGAGTTAGCGCTCTGATGTGCGCTAGTCTTTGCTTTGGCGAGCGTTGCCGTATTTGCCGACTATCATAGCAACTAGTGTAACTAGGTAGATCTGGCCTATAACAGCTTCGAAAACAGATAATGACCTGCCAAGTTCGCTAGTAACGCTCATGTCGCCGTAACCTAAAGTAGTAAAAGTTACCAAACTGTAGTAGGCATAAGAAGTAGAAGACACAGCATAGCCAAAAAGCTCTGATGGTGAATTGTAGTCCAAGTAAAAATATAAAAGCGCAAAAGCAATGGCTATTTGCAGATATGCTGCAATAGCAGCAGCAATTGTCATCAAAGATACTCTTACATGCATAAGCAGGCGCCGGGTAGCGGCAAAAGGGGTAATAAGGGCCACGAATACCCATATAGGGTTAATACCGGCTGCACCACCCAGTATCGCCTCGTTTGGACGAGCAATTTCAACAACAGTTACAGCGAAAGTTAAGCCCAGAGCCAACCAAATTAAAACTGCTGCAATGTTTCTAATGTGCCGCCTAACGCCAGAGGCAGTCAGTGAAAATAAAAAAGTCAGACCCACCGAAAGGCTGAGTAACGCTGACCAAATATTGTAGTAGGATTCGCCTTCGTCTGGATAAAGGTTGATACTCAGTAACAACACCAGTGACGCCAGTGTAATAAGCAGTACCTTGCCGAATTCGTCTAGGCGGTGTGTGGCATCATCAAAAAACCGGTCGTGGACTCTTTTTAATTTTGCACCCCCATCTTTATTCATATCCGGCATGGTTTGATTATAACCCAGGGAGCGGGTAAAACCTGCTAACGCCTGCTAATTTTATAGTATGCATTCATATACAAAACTAAGGGTCAGGGAAGAGCTAAAGTCTGTAGGTGTTACTTGGTATGGATTGCAAAAATTTGCTATAAGGCATTTGCCAGAATATATAGAACCAAACGAACACATTAAGGGGGCTGTGTATGGTCGATATGCCGATGATGAGGGCAGCATAAAGCTAAACGCTGGTCTACTGGTGGCCACAAATAAAAGGGTAATTTTTTTAGACCACAAGCCGGGATATACCAGAATGGATAAAATTGCCTACAATGTTATAGGTGGAGTGGAGCTGTCTAGTGCACTAAAATCGTCTGTAGAACTTCGGACATCTGCTGGCAACTATGTAATTTCTTACGCCAATACCATGTGCGCCAAGACTTTTGTGAATTATGTTGATAAACAATTGATGCGCACCAACAATCGCAAATAAAGGTATTATTTTTTGCAATGTTTACCCCTTGCCATTAGTAATATTGACCATCCAGTCAACGCCGTATTTATCGGTATGCATTACATTGTACTTAAAAAAGCAGATAGGATCTAAGTTGACTTTGCTAATTTTTACATCCCCTTGTTAACCACAAATCATACATCCAAATAGCCGTATAGAATGTCAGATAATTAAAATATACTCATTTACAAATCAAAAATTAGCTGATAAATTGAGTGTCCTATGAATCATGAAAATCTCAACAAAACAGCCGCTAGTGCCACTCTGCACTGCCTAACCGGTTGTGCCATTGGCGAGGTGTTGGGCATGATAATTTCTACTGCTCTTGGCTGGGCGGCAGCGCCCAGTATTGCTCTGTCTATACTGCTTGCATTTTGTTTTGGCTACGGCTTGAGTATGCTACCTCTTTTGAGGCATGGTCTGGGCTACAAAAAAGCCATGCGCATCGCTTTGGCTGCAGACACTGCTTCGATAACAGTTATGGAAATAACCGACAATTTGTTTATTCTGATGGTGCCAGGGGCCATTCACGCAGGGCTAAACACAGCATTGTTTTGGGTTAGTTTGGCTCTTTCGCTGGTAGTTGCGTTTGCTTTTGCCTTTCCTCTGAACCGCTATTTGATTGCCCGGGGCAAAGGACATGCTGTAGCGCATCAGTATCATCACCATCATCGCCACTAAAGCTGATCTATAATGTGCTCAAGTGTTCGTTGGTTTTGTCGCCTTATCATCTAACTCTGATCTAAAAAACTCATAAACTTGGCCAGCCAGTCTCACCCCATCTGTGGTGCCGCTGGCCATTGCAATTCCTGCCGCATGGCCCAGAGCTCTGCGGCCAATAACAGCAGTAAAAGGATGGCTATATTTTCGTTGACCTATAGTAAGTTCTACTCCGTCAACTATTGCAACTCCGTAGGGTAGGAAAGGGTCAATATACCAGTCTTCTGCAGAGTTCTCGACAACTATCTGCAATTCATCTGGTTTATCGCTAGGTTTTACCTCCATAACTCCACTAGTATAGTTCATCTAGACTGAAGATTAAATTGGTTACACTTATTTATTTTTCGTTGATAGATGAAGCTAAGTATCCTCGCAGCAAAGAGTATTTAAGACGCGGTTTAATTAATAGTAAATACTCAATGAAATTGACACAAAATTCTACGGAAAGCGGAGAATACACGAAATTTAGTGAAAGTTCTTGTGGATAAGTTATGCAGTAAAGTGCATGGAGTTGTAGGTGCGACAACAGAGTTAGATTAATTTTTGCAACCTGAGCAAGAGGTTAAATGTGACTAACAGAGGTTGTTTTATCAATCATTGTATTCATCACAATGATTTTTTATTCAAATATACATATTTAATTCAGCCGTCATGAATAAAAAAATGTCACATTTGTATCTTGTAGATGTCACATTTAACGAGGATAATATTAACCATAAGCCTGAGACAAATATTAAATAAAATTAAACAAAAAGGCTTTTTTGAAAAAAGGGTAAGGGTTCTCTTTGACCAAAATCAAACAATGCAAGGTGTGTTCGAACTCATATGCGTCTGAACGTCGTGATAGTAAAACATGCTCGGCGCGTTGCAGAAAACGACTTGAGAGAACCAGACGCTTTTTAGTCTCCGAGATTCGCTATTCGAACAAAAAGGATGAACACCAAAAGGATACAATCCTGAGTGAAGTGGCCGTAACGGCTATTGGTGATCAGGCTTCCCAGAGCGCTCACCTAAAGCACACATCTGAGGTCGCTTTATGAAATGGGATGACGACCGTTTCAACATGAAGGAGCCTGTCGAGAATCCTATTGGACAAGGGAGTTCTTTTAGTACCCAGCCCCAAGCCTACACCCCAACCCCTCTCAAGGCTAGTGATCTAGAGCACCTAGACATGGAAGTCCGTAACCATGAAGAAAACCTCAGTCCTGCCCAAGTCACACCAGCCAGTAGCTCGCTTAGTTCTCCTAACTACGAGCCAGAAAGAACTGTCAGCTTATTATCGCTAAGGCGACCACTAGCCTTAGCCCTTGTGGCTCTTCTGCTCATCTTTGGTACGGTAGGGCTGCTGAGCTTGCGTGGCAACCAAAACAAAGACCTAGCCTCCCAAGCCAGCTCTAATAACCTTCCTTCCCAAGTAGCCCAGCTAACCGGGGCTCTGCCTTCTTCTGGCCCCATCAAGCTAGACAACGGCACCGATACCGCCATAGTCAACGGCGACCTATTCGTCAAAGGCAACTTACGCTTTTATGGCGCAAACAACTACTTTAACTTCAACCTAGCCAACCTGACAGCTAACCGAACCTACCAACTACCCGACGGCTCCGGCACTTTATGTCTAGACTCTAACAATTGTAACTATGTCACCCAAGCCCAGTTAGCCGCTATTGCCAACCAGGTCCGTTTGCAAGGCGGCGGTAACATTACTAATGTTATTAACCAAATCGGTGTCGACAGCCTTAACTCTCTGCAGGGAGTCTTGTCCCTGCAGGGTACCGGCAACCAAGTCAATGTTACTACCGGAGTCGGCACCATAACTCTTTCACTCCCCCAAAGCATAGCTACTAGCTCAGCCCCCACCTTCAATAGCATCACCCTAAGTAGTACCGGTACCCAAAACGGCTTCACTATTTGCGACAGCAGCAACAACTGTGGTTTTGGTGGTGGTAGCGGCGACCTGTCCCATTTGGGCAACAGCTTTGGTGTACCAGTTGCCGTTGGTACTACCGACAACTTTGGGCTCAACCTTAAGGCCAATAATGTAGATGTCGCCCGCTTTACAGCCAGCGGTGATGTAACCTTCCAAGCTAGCGCCAATTCAGCCAATGCTTTTCGAATCCTGAACAGTAGCAACGCTAGCCTGTTCACCGTTGACACTGTTGCCGGCACTGTTACAGTAACCGGCTTATCTGGTAGTGGTGCTTTGCTAACCAACCTAAACGCTACTAACATAACTAGCGGCACGCTTAATGACACTAGATTATCTTCCAATGTGACTCTGCAGGGTAACATATTTAATGGTGCCAACCAGCTTGTTCAACTTAACGCCTCCGGTGAACTACCGGTTCTGTCTGGTGTTAACCTAACCAACTTAAACGGTACCAACATAACTAGCGGCACTATTTCCGACGGGCGACTAAGTGCCAATGTAGCTCTGCTCAACGCCAGCCAAACCTTCACTGGCGCCAATACCTTCAGCAATGCTTCTAACTCTTTCACTGGTGACGGTACTGGTTTAACTAATGTCAATGCCGCCCAATTGAATGGTCAAGCCGGCAGTTACTATACCAATGCCACTAACATAACTAGCGGCACCCTAGCTGACGCCAGACTATCTACTAATGTAACCCTACAGGGTAATAGCTTCAACAGTGCCAACCAACTACTGCAGCTAAATGGCTCTGGCTATATACCAGCCCTTAACGGCTCCCTCATCACCAACCTAAATGCCACAAACATAACTAGCGGTACCCTAGCTGACGCCAGACTATCTTCCAATGTAACCCTGCAGGGTAATAGCTTTAATGGTGCCAACCAGCTTGTTCAGCTTAATGGTTCTACTCAACTGCCAGCAGTTTCGGGTACCTTACTGACTAACCTCAATGCTAGCAATGTCTCTAGCGGCACCCTAGCTGACGCCAGGCTATCTAGCAATGTAGCCCTACTCAACGGTACCGGCCCCCAAACATTCAGCGGTAATAATTTGTTTACTGGTACTCTACTTAGCCAAAACTCCGTTAATTCCAATGCTGCCTTTAGAGTAAGTAACCAAGCCGGCAATGCCTTGCTAACGGTTGACACCACTAACAACGAAGTAGAAGTAGGAGCTTCGTCTAATACTACTGGCAAGCTAGTGCTATATAACTCTACCAATGCCAACACGGCTACTATCCAGAGTGGTACCACCACTACCTCCTACGCTCTAACCCTACCAACCGCTCTACCTGGTTCTAGCCAGTGCTTACAAAGCGATACAGCCGGCAACCTTAGCTTCACCGGCTGTGGTGGTGACGGCGGTGTCACAGCCGTAGGCCTAATAGACTCTCAAACCAAGAGCTCTAATGGTTTGGTTATCTCAGGCAGTACCATCTACGCCCAAACAGCTGATGCTACTAACCCAGGACTAGTCAGCATCGGTGCCCAAACCCTAGCCGGCGATAAGACCTTTAGTGGTAATACCTCAGTAGCTGGTAGCTCTACCTTCACAGTCGGTACTGGTACTACTA
>CAYUXQ010000034.1:0-6200 GCA_964448925.1 uncultured Candidatus Saccharibacteria bacterium
CGCATAATCCACTATAACTTCGTAGTCTTGACCTTCCCTCATGCTAAACATCCGACCTTCCACACCCTTAAGGCTCGAAATACCAAGCTGAATCTGGGATTCACTCAGCCCCAATAGCCACCCCGTGCATACGGCCGCTAAACAGTTATAAACGTTAAAACTCCCCGGCAAAGAGGTGGTAATTTTTAAATCAGTCTTTTTGGCGCTAGCTAGTTTTTCTAGATTGCCCCTGCCCTGTTCAACGGCCGCTTCAAAACCCAGGCCTCGCTCCGGTATCGGTACTGTAAAGTTGCTACCCGACGGAGTTAGCTGCACATCGCCTGCTTTCATCACCCCGTTTTTTAACCCGTAAGCCACAGCCTGAGGCACATCGGCCGAAAAATCACTTGCTGACGGGTCGTCGGCGTTAATAATACCCGTCCGAAACCCATGGCGGTTTTTACCCGTTAGCTTAAATAGTTTTTGTTTAGCCTCCAGGTACCTCTCAAAGGTGCCGTGATACTCTAGGTGTTCATGAGTCACATTGGTCATAATAGCCAAACTAAAAGGAACGCCCCACACACGGTTCTGGGCCAAACCATGGCTGGTAACTTCCAGCACTATCCACTTCGCACCTTGTTTTTTCAGCCACTTTATCCGCTTCAGTAGCTGCGGCGCCGGCATAGTGGTCATATGTTCCACCTGCGGTTGAATATTGCGGCCCATGCCGTAGCCGACGGTAGTTAAAAGCCCCACACTATAGCCTGCCCTTTCCAGCATATTGTGGATCATAAAACAGGTAGTAGTTTTGCCGTTGGTTCCGGTTACACCTATTACTTTTAGTTTGCGAGCCGGGAACCCGTAGATAAGGTTGAACAATATAGCTTCGGCCATATGTCCATATGGTTCTATTCGCCTAAACAACTTGGCAGGGATAAATTTTTTTATCCAGCCACGGAAATTCATATCTAAAGTATACTGTACATCTGATGATTGTTCTGGGAATTGAAACCTCTTGTGACGAAACCGCAGCGGCAATTGTTCAAGACGGAAAGAAAATACTGTCGAACATAGTTGCTAGCTCTGTGGATTTGCACGCGGCCTATGGCGGCGTTGTGCCCGAAATCGCCGCTCGTAGCCACATAGAATCAATCATCCCTGTTATCGAAGAAGCATTTAAAGTTGCTAAGGTAGATTGGCGGCAAATCGACGCAATAGGAGTTACTTACGGCCCAGGGCTACTAGGCAGCCTGCTGATAGGAGTAGTAACTGCCAACACCCTGGCAATTGCCAAAAATAAGCCCCTGTACGCGGTAGACCATGTAGAAGCTCATGTATATGCCAGTTTTTTAACAAAAACTGGCAGTCACCAGCCATCAGTTCTCAGTCAACAGTCCAACCATTCAGGACTAGCTACTGACGACTTGCGACTATCGACTTTAGCGCCAGAATTCCCAATTCTGGCCCTGATAATCAGTGGTGGTCACACTCAACTGGTGCTGTTTAAAAACCATTTTGACTACCAAGTGCTCGGCCGAACCGGCGACGATGCCATAGGCGAAGCCTTTGATAAGGTGGCCAAAATGCTGGGGCTACCCTACCCTGGCGGCCCTGCCATTGGGGAGGCAGCCAAGAAAGGCGACAAAACAGCCTTAAGACTTCCCACGGCAAAAATGCATAGCCCTTACGACTTTAGCTTTTCTGGGCTTAAAACAGCCGTTTTAAGGGCTTCACAACAATTAGCTGGCAAAGATTACACCCTGCCCTCTTCTCAGCTTCCAGAGCTTCTGGTGCCTCAGCAAAAGGCTAGTATTGCTGCCAGTTTTCAAGAGGCAGCTTTAAGTACAGTTATAAGTACCCTAAATAAAGCCGCCGATGAGTTTCGTCCGGTTTCTTTAGTTGTCGCTGGCGGAGTTGCCGCAAGCCCCCGGTTGCGGGAACTGTTAGGCAAGGAAGTAAAGATTCCGCTTTTTATACCCGAACCAAGTTTATGTACCGACAATGGTGCTATGATTGCTGCCAATGCTTATTTTCAGGCTAGTTTTAACCGGCCACCAGCCGATCCATACAAGCTAGAACCAAACCCTAGTCTAAGTATGTAGAGAAGGCTCTGGTTGCGGCACTCGTGGTTCCAGGTTAAACACACCCCTATCCAAATGCTATACTTAGTATGAAAACAAAAATGGGTGGAACCCTTTTGCACAAGCTGCAAAAGACAAAAACAAATGCTGGTAATAGGTGCAAGAGATATCTTTTTAATTGAAAAGTCTTGTTCGAAGTAAGATTTTTCACATGAAAAGATGTTGTTAATGTTGCTAAAAACACCTTACTACCTCTGTAAAAAACTGCTATACTGGTTTTAGATGAAGTTGGATAAGGCATATGAGCCGCAAAAATACGAGAAGGGCATTTATACCAAATGGGAATCATCTGGACTGTTTCATGCCGACAACACCTCTAGCAAACCGCACTTTTCTATCAGCATGCCACCGCCCAATGAAACTGGCACTTTGCATGTCGGTCACGCGCTTTTTTTAACTCTTCAAGACATCATGGCCCGGCACGCCCGTCAGACCGGCCACGATGTTCTTTGGCTGCCCGGGACCGACCACGCCGCGCTGGCAACCAACGCCATTATAGAAAAGCGGCTGGCAGAGCAGGGAACAGATAAGCATGCAGTCGGTCGCGAAGAGTTTTTGCGTCAAGTTAGAGAATTCGTAGGTGATAGCCGCAATACTATAAACAGCCAAATCCGGGCCATGGGCGCCAGCTGCGACTGGGGCAGGGCAAGATACACTCTAGACGATGCCCTAAACCGCTGTGTTAATGAAGTATTTTGCAAAATGTACCATGACGGACTAATTTACAGGGGTCATCGTATAGTCAACTGGGACCCTAATTTAGAAACAACCGTGTCGGACGACGAAGTAGTGCGATGTGACGAAAAAGCGCCTTTTTACACCTTGCAGTACGGTCCATTCCAAATAGGAACAGCTCGCCCCGAAACCAAGTTTGGTGACAAATATGTAGTCATGCACCCAGGCGACCAACGCTATGCCAAATTCAAGCACGGCGATTCTTTTGAAGCCACCTGGTTAAACGGCAAAGTTACTGCAACAGTCATTAAGGACGAAGCAGTAAATCCGGACTTTGGAACAGGGGTTATGACTATTACGCCGTGGCATGATCATACCGATTTTGAAATAGCCGAACGACACGGACTCGAAAAAGAGCAGATTATTGATTTTAACGGCAAATTACTCCCCATTGCCGGCGAATTTGCTGGTCTGTCAATAGAAAAGGCTCGGCCAAAAATCGTTCAGAAACTTGATTCTTTGGGGCTTCTTGTAAATGTCGACGAAAACTACACGCATGCAGTTGCCCTAAATGACCGTGGCAAAGGGGTAATAGAGCCTCAAATAAAGCTTCAATGGTTTGTTGATGTAAACCGCCCTGCGATGGAATGGAAGGGCCAAATGCGAAGCTTGCGAGAGGTTATGAGAGCGGTGGTAGAAGACGGCGATATAGAAATTATTCCAAGTCGTTTTAAGAAAGTATACTTCAAATGGATAGACAACCTGCGCGACTGGTGTATTAGCCGCCAAATTTGGTGGGGGCACCAAATACCAGCCTGGCATAGGGAAGGGAACAACGGTGAGATATATGTTGGAGTACAACCGCCTGATGGTGAAGGCTGGCAGCAAGACGCCGATACACTAGACACCTGGTTCAGCTCGGCGCTATGGACCTGGAGCACATTGGTAGACCAGGAATCGGCCAAAAACTACGAGCTAGATTTAGCACAGCTTTTAGCCGCGAGTCCGGACTTTAAAGCCTATCATCCTACCTCTGTTTTGGAAACTGGTTGGGATATATTGTTTTTTTGGGTAGCACGCATGGTTCTGAGTACTGCTTTTGCAACCGGGCAAGTGCCGTTTAAAAAGGTTTATCTGCACGGACTAGTCCGCACCGAAGCAGGCAAAAAAATGAGTAAATCAGATCCAGACAGCATCATAGACCCCATGGAAGTTGCTACGGAATTTGGAACCGATGCTCTCCGTCTAGCCCTAGTTTCAGGGGTTAATGCCGGCCAAGACCAGCGCCTTGGCAGAAGCAAAATTGCCAACAACCGCAATTTTTGCAACAAATTATGGAATATTGCCCGCTATACCGAAGGCGTTATAGGTCAAGGCAACAGGGGTGATTCAAAGCCGAAAACACCGGCCGACCATTGGGTACTGAACAAGTTAAGTATTTTAACAGATGAAATTGCCAAGGATTTGGCTGAATTTGACTTCGGCGAGTCTTACCAAAAACTTTATCACTTTGTTTGGGACGACCTGGCGGACTGGTATATTGAAGCCTCAAAAACCGAACCAAATCCGGGCGTGTTAACACTGGTGCTAGAAAACACTCTAATTATCTCTCATCCGTTTATCCCCTTCGTAACAGAAGCTATTTGGCAAAACCTAGGCAGTAACGACAACCTTTTGGCAGCCCAGACCTGGCCCAAAACAAGCCAAGTCGACAGTGCTCTCTTTGCCAAGTTCGAACAAGTAAAGTCTATAGTTAGTGAAGTCCGCTGGCTAAAAGCAGTTAGTGGGGCCAACCCTAAAGGGCTTTATTATAGCGGCGAAGGGCAGGAGAGTGCGCTGATTGCCAAGCTGGCAAGCCTGCCGAAGGTAGAGGCATTACCGGGTGAGTATTCGGGCGGCGTTAGGTTGAGTTCGGTAAGCTCCGACTGGGTGCTAGACATCGACGCCGAACAAGCTAGCAAAAGTCTTGACGGTAAAAAGCAAGAGGCAGAAGATAAAGTAAATACACTAAAAAACAGATTATCTAGTAGCAAGTACCGTGAAAACGCTCCAGCAGAATTGGTAAAAGAAAGCCAGGCACAACTAGCAGAGGCCGAGGAGCTGGTTGCTCGTCTAGACAACATCCTTGCCAACCTCTAGTCTCTATTTCAAGGACCAGCTCTAGAAATAATCAGCATGGGCTAATATTGGTTCTTGTGGTGGTTGTGAGAATTTAGAATTCTAGGGTTTCACGAATACGGGCGATGGCGGTTTCGGGGTGGTAGTCGTCAAACCACAGCACCTGCCAGCCAGCGTGATCGGCGGCTGTTAAGTTAGCGCGAGTATCGTCTACCAGCAAAATTTCATGCGGCTCTACAGCAGCCAGCTGCACGGCAGTTTCGTATATCTTTGGATCGGGCTTTACTTGTCCAACCTTTGAAGAGTCTACTATGGCGGTATAAGAAATATCAGGTACATAGCCCAGGGCTTTGAGCTGGTCAATAAAACCGCTCATGCTGTTACTAAAAATGCCAACTTCATAATTCTGACTTGCCCAACCGATCAGTTCGGCCACATTCGGAGTTGGTTCGACTGCCTTCATATAGTAGTCCTGCCAGTCAAAGTCTTTGGCGCCAAGTTCTTTGGAAAAAATTGCGTTTAGCTCCTCGGGTTCTAGCTGACCGCGGCAAGCTGCATCGTTGTGCCGCCAAAAAAGTGTTTCTACCACATCAAGAGTCATACCGGTGTCTTCCGCGACAGCCGTAAGAGCACGGTTGAAAAAACGTACCATCACACCGTTTACGTCGAAAAAGACAAATCTGACTCCGGACTTTGAGACTTTTTTTGCGGAGGTAGGTGTGTTTGACGAAGTTGTTGTTACACCTAATAATTGTTCCACACTGGTATTGGTAGCAGTAGCTATAGCTGCCACCGTAAAAACAGAGGGTGTTTTGATAGCTCCGCGCTCTATTTTAGCGAGTGTTGAGTAAGATAGCCCTGACTTTTGGCAAAGTTCTTGCTGTGTTAAACCGGCTCTCTTGCGAGCAAGCTGAAGCCGGTTGCCTAACGCTTTTTCGTCATCCTTACCACCCATACCTAGCCATATAATACCAATGTGCTGTCTAATTTGCTAGCACTAAAAGGCTAGTCTTTGAAATAAAGTCTTTTTGCCATATCGGCAAGCTCGTTTGGTGCGCCAAGTTGTGGCTGTTGGTCGTACTCTTCTAGGGTATTGAACGGGATTAGGTGTACATGAGCATGGGGCACCTCTTCGCCGATAACTTTTGCGCCAACTCTCTCGGGCTGGAGTACCTCTTTGATGCGTTTGGCTACTTTTTGAACTGTTTTCATAACCGCCTGATAATCCTCTTCGGGTAAGTCCCAAAGGTGATCAATTTGTTTTTTTGAAATTACCAAAGTATGGCC
>CAYUXQ010000035.1:0-6049 GCA_964448925.1 uncultured Candidatus Saccharibacteria bacterium
TAATGCGCGAATTAGTCGAATCTCAGAGTTCGCTCGAAAAACAATTTGGGCCTATTAAGGACTTTACCTCTCCTTATGGAGCGTATAACGCACACACACTTAGCCTGATTGGTAAATACTACCGTTCCCAAAAAAATGCCGAAGGCGACCCAGCAGCTAACGAGTTAGAGGCAATAAACATCCGGTCTAGCTTTAACCCGCTAAATATAAAATCCTACTCTGTTCGCAATAACACTACCCTTTATGATTTAACTAAGTTGATTAAGTCCGCACAGGCGAATAACGGTTGGTTAATACTAACCTATCACCAAATAGACTATAGTGGTGAAACTTTTAGTGTAAACCCAGACGAATTTGCCAGCCAAATGGCACTACTTTTCAATACGAATACTCGTAGCGCTACTATCGGGCAGGTAATGGACGCATGGCAAGCCAATACCGAGAAAGGGATACGATAAAATGGCCAGAGTCTTCAGAAGTTTCGTACCAGAGGGTAGCCGTTCGTATAGCGCCCCAAAAGCTAAAAGAATTGCCCGTCGGCGTATCTATCGTCAGTCGCCAAGCGCCGTAGACAGACATATTTTCTATATACCGGGGCCGGACGAACCTTCTTTGCCAGGCTCAGTCAAAAAATCTGCACGGCCCATTCTGGCATTGTTGATTGCTGCCCACAATGAAGAGCTAGTAATCGCCAAAACTATCCAGTCGGCTATTGATGCTGGTATGGACCCAATCCACACCTATGTAGTGGACGACAACTCGTCTGACAGAACCAGTCTAATTGCCCGTAGCTTAATTCCAGCCAGCAATGTTATCAAAGTCAAGCGTAGCGGTAAGGGGCTAGCTCTTTCAAAAGCAGCTCGAAGATTCAAATTAGCCGAACGATACCGCTGGATCCACATAGCTGATGCTGACGGAGCCTTTGCGCCGAATTACTTCAGAATATTTCGTCGAGAACTAAGAGTAGAAAACACTGCTGCAACTGGTTATATCAAAAGTTTGCCTGGTAAGAGGGTTAGTGAGTACAGAGTTTTTGAATACACCATCGGAATGGAGCTACACCGCAGGGTTCAGGCTTTTCTAAATGTGGTACCAGTCATTGCAGGCCCGACTTCATGTTTCAGGGCCGATGTTTTTGCCCGGGTGAACTTTGACAACAAGTCTCTAACTGAAGATTTTGATGTAACGATGCAACTTCATCGTCGAGGACTGGGTAAAATTCAATTCATTCCGCAGGCCATTACTTATACACAAGATCCTAAAAATCTGACTGATTATGTTAACCAAATTCAGCGTTGGAATCGCGGGTCGCTTCAGAGCATGATGAAATATAACATTGGCCGAAAAGCAACCAGGATTGACTCCTATCTTTCATATCAAATTCTCCAAAACTTACTATTTTTTGCCAGTTATTTACTATGGGTACCATATCTAGCGATTACTCGCCACACCTGGGCATTTGTAGCTGCGGCTTTTGTGGTCGATGTTCTAGTAACTTTTGTTCTAACATTTTTGGCTGCTTCGCGAACTCAAAGATGGGACATTATTAGCGCCTTTCCTCAGGTATATGTACTTCGATGGGTGAGTCTTGGCGTGTTCTTAAAGGCATTTATTGAAGTTGTTTTACTGGGCAGGTACCGCAACCAGCAGAGTATTTGGGAAAACCATTCTACTCGGCGATATATAATGCCAGCCAGTAATTAGTTAAACAAGCTTTTTAGATCGCTCCAAAACCCTGAGGAGCTACTCGGCAGAGATCCGCTAGCTCCGTTTGGCAATGTTGCAGGCTTGGTCGAGGTAGTGTTGTAGCCTACTTTTGGTACGACCTGCTGAGCACGCACAATTAGGCGGTTGGTACTGGTACCAACCGGGGTGCAGGTAATAAGTGTCAAGATATTTTTGCTCCCTTGATTGAGTACAGAAAGATCAGTCGGTTTAACTACAAAAGAATCATAAACCCTGTATATATAGCGTGTTCCTTGGTAGTCTAAGAAAATCAAGTCCTGAGACTGTAGCTTGTCCAACAGTGTAAAGACAAATTTATAATTACCTGGTGCCCACCACTGTCCGCTAGAGTGACCGAATATGACAACATTCCCAGTCTGACCGGGCAAGGCAGTATCCGGATAGTGCACCACTCCACTATGAAGGGCTTGTAAGAAGGCTGTCTGGTCGACAGTCTTCTGGCTGAAAATTACTGGTGCATGAACAC
Organism: uncultured Candidatus Saccharibacteria bacterium; assembly: GCA_964448925.1. Lineage (GTDB taxonomy): Bacteria > Patescibacteriota > Saccharimonadia > Saccharimonadales > UBA10212 > JAYTJL01. The sequence goes on from CAYUXQ010000035.1 coordinate 2,213, forward strand.
CTATTTTGCTAATGGTTATTGCGGGAGGGGCATTTATGTCCACAGGCGAGGTTACCGGAATTGACTCCGGCTGGACGGGGTGATTTCTTTCATTTAACCAGTAAGCAATTCGTGCGCTGAGTAGTTGTGAGTTGAAAAAACCAAAAATAGAAATGGCTACTAAAAGTCCCACTAGTGGTGGAACAAAATGTTTTTTAAAACCTAGCTTAACTTTAGTTCCAGCTAGCTCTTTTTTTATAACTTTCTTTGTTGTTTTGGCGGCCTTTGGCTTCTGAGATTTTCTTTTTGGTTTTCTCGGCGAACTAAGACCAAGTAAAAAATCATCAAACTTCGTGAACAACTTCAATGTGAGCTCCTAAATTATTCAACCTTTCGGCTAAGTCCTCATACCCTCGGTTAATAGTATATACATTACGCAGCATCGAAACACCTGGCGCAGCTAGCATGCCGATTAACAGCATTACAGCTGGTCTAATACCGCTGGGGGTTACCATGTCTGCGGCTCGCCATTTGGTGGGTCCATTAATAAACACTCTGTGCGGATCGGCCAATTCTATATCAACACCGATTTTTTTCATTTCGGCATACATCAAAGCTCGGTCTTCGTAAACCCAATCGTGAATCAGCGTGCGGCCTTTCGCAACGGCTACAATCGGTAAAAAGTACGGCAAATTATCAATGTTTAGGCCTGGAAAAGGGCGACCATACAATTTGTCTTCTGGTGCCTTGAGCTTTCCGTTGTGCTGGTAGATAACGATATCGGCTAGGTTGGTATGTTCGTTAGCTGCTTTATAAATTTCGCTAACTTTAAAGCGTAGGCCCATTTTCTCTAGTTTTAATAGTTCTAATTCCATGAATTCAATCGGTACGCGCTTAATGGTTACTGATGAGTTTGTCGTTACAGCTGCAGATACAAAAGTCATTGCTTCTACGGGGTCTTCGGCTGGGGCGTAGGTGACGCTACGCTTTATATCCCGAACCCCACGGACTCTTAGGGTGGTTGTGCCAATTCCTTCAATCTTTACGCCAAGTTTAAGTAAAAAGAAGCATAAGTCTTGCACGGCATAGTTAGCACTGGCCATTTTAATTAATGTTTCGCCTTCAAACCTGGCGGCGGCCATTAGAACATTTTCAGTTGTTGTATCGCCCGATTCATACAAAATCACCGGACGACTTGGTCGGGTTCTGCGGGTCGTGATGTTGTAGTGGCCACTAGCTGTTTCAATTTTAGCGCCAAACTCTTCGAGGGCATAGATATGAGGCAAAACAGTCCGTTTGCCTAGTTCGCAACCGCCTGCATAGGGAATTTTAAAAGAACCAAATTCGTGCATCAAAGGTCCTGCCATCATTATTACAGTCCGTGTTTTACGAGCAGATACTTTATCCATGCCTTCTAGGTTGAGGTTGGTTGGAACTTTTATTTCCAAGTCGTTTTCAGGAAGCCAGCGGATGCGAACACCGAGGCTAATAAGTACCTCTATGATTCGATTAACTTCTTCAATCCGCGGAACTTTCCTGAGGCGAGTTACACCTTTGTTTAATAAGCTGGCACAAAGAAGCGAAACAGCTGCGTTTTTGGAGGTTTTTAGCTCAATCTCACCTTTTAGCTGGTAACCGCCTTCGATTCTCAGGTTTACTGTATCGCTGATGCTGATTAGCTGTTTGTTGAGTACATCGCTGATGCGCCCAAGTGTATCAAGGCTTAGGTTTTGTTTTCCGTGTTCAATGCGGTTTACAGCTGATTGGCTGGTGCCGAGCTTTTTGGCAAAAGCTGCTTGAGTTAAGCCACGCTCCTGTCTGATTTGGTAAATTAAATTACCAATCTTTTGGTTTGTTTCTTGCATAAAGCTCTTCAATGATATCACATACGATATAAACTCCAAGACAGCAATTAACCTGCTAAAATAATTAGTATGTTGTGAAACGAGTGCCGATAAAATCCAAGCATCAAACTAAAGTTAACAAAGGAGCTTACTGATGAAAGACCAAGATGTTGAGGCACTAATACAAAAAGAAGAACAAAGGCAAAGAGAGGGTTTGGAACTTATTCCCAGTGAAAACTATGTCTCGAGAGCAGTTCTCGGAGCTATGGGGAGCGTATTTACCAATAAATATTCAGAGGGATATCCAGGAAAACGCTACTATGGTGGCCAGAAAAATACAGACAAAGTAGAGCTTTTAGCGATCAAAAGAGCCAAAAAACTCTTTGGCGCTGATCACGCAAATGTCCAGCCTCATTCTGGTGCACAGGCTAATGAAGCGGTCTATCATGCTTGGTTAGATCCTGGTGACTATGTCCTTGCAATGGATCTCAGCCACGGCGGGCATTTAACGCACGGCGCTCCAGTAACTGTGTTGGCACGAACTTACAACTTTGTTCGTTACAAAATGAAAGATATCTCTACTGGAGAGATAGATTATCATAGCCTTCACCAACTAGCCTTAGAGTATAAGCCCAAGATAATTATGGCTGGTTTTTCTGCTTATCCTAGAGAGTTGGACTATGCTAAATTCGCAAAAATAGGTCAGGAAGTCGGAGCTTTGATGGTCGCCGATATGGCTCATATTGCTGGTCTTATTGCCGGTAAAGTAGCGAATAATCCTTTTGATTACGGGTTTCATGTTATCAGTACCACTACTCACAAAACTCTCCGTGGACCGCGCGGTGGGCTTATCCTATCTAAGGGGGTCGTTAGTAGCCCCACGAAGGCACCAGAAAAAATAATCAAAAATATTCCGACTCTAATTGACCGAGCAGTTTTTCCTGGTACTCAAGGCGGACCGTTAATGCATGTGATTGCTGCCAAAGCGGTTGCCCTAGGAGAAGCACTGAAACCTGAGTTTCAAATCTATGCAGGACAAATACTGAAAAATGCCAAAGAGCTCGCCAAACAGTTACAGACTAGAGGTTTCGAGCTAATTACCGGTGGTACTAGTAATCACTTGATACTGGCAGATGTGTATAAGAGCTTCGGTATTGATGGAAAAGTTGCAGAAGAAGCCTTGGACTCTGTCGGTCTGACGCTCAACAAAAACACAATTGCCGATGATCCATTACCACCTTTTAGTCCTAGCGGCATTCGCCTAGGCACTCCAGCCATTACGACCAGAGGCCTAGTTGAAAAAGACATGGTGGTTCTGGCAGAATGGATTAAGCAAACTCTCGATAATCGAGATAATTCGTCAAAACTTAACAAGATTCGCGCAGAAGTTAGAGACTTTGCTCTTAAATATCCTCTCCCCAGCGACTTGTAGGGCTGAGAAAGCTTCTAAGCCTCTAAATTTATGGCAAGTCACCGTCCAAACCTAGGGAAGCAGCTCTGGTTCTTGTTCGAGAGTAACCCCAAACATTCCGCTAACTTTATCGACGATTTTTTTCTTAAAGGCTAATAGGTCTGAGGTGTTCTGAGCTCCTTCGTTAATAAGTACCAAGCTTTGCGCATGCCAGGTGCCCATTTTGGTCTCTGAATCATGAAAATCTTTAAATCCTGCTTGCTCCAGCAGCCATCCAGCTGCCAGTTTGAACTTGCCATCTCCTGCCGGCCAGCCTTTTAGTTGGGGGTATTTTACTTTAAGCTCCTGGTAGTGCTGCTCATTGATGATGGGGTTTATAAAAAAGGACCCATTGTTACCTATTTTTGAAGGATCGGGTAGTTTGTTGCTGCGAATGTCTATTATGGCATCACGAATAGTTTTTGGATGGTGCTCCAAAATTCCATTGTTATCCAAGTAGCTTTGTAGCGCTTCGTAAAAAGGTGGCCGAGAGCTGATTTTACTCAGCTTTAAAACAATAGCTGTTATAACAAATCTACCCTTGTCCTCTTTCTTAAAACGGCT
>CAYUXQ010000036.1:0-5616 GCA_964448925.1 uncultured Candidatus Saccharibacteria bacterium
CAGATGAATTCTGTTTGGCAAGAGTGGTAAAATCAGCACCAGCCCGGGCCTGGACAAGTACCCGCTCAGCTTTTTGGTGTGTTTCGGTGTCAAGCTTGGCTACTACTTTTTCAGCCAATATTTCTTCTTTTAGGCTGCGCTTGAAGTCATTAACTCCCCAACCCCAATAGCTACGAAGAACATCACTAAAAACTTTGTTGTTTGAACCTAGTCTGTTTTGAGCTCGAACTTGGGCTATACGCTGGTCGACCTCTTTGTCCGAAACACTTATCTTGTTCTGAGCAGCTAGTGTTTTGATGTAGGCAATGTTTATGACATCTTGGAGCGCTTGTTTGCGATAGTTGGCTAGCTGTTGAAAGTTTTCACCATCAAAACCTTGATTGAGCTGGTTTTGGTAATAATGCACATAGTGGCGGAGTTCAAAAAGGTAGTTTTCATAGGCTACAAACCTGTTACCTACTCTAGCAATCGGGAAAGGTGCCACCTGTGTGACCCGATAAATAAAAGTGTTGTACTGATGGTAGCGATAAAGCGCCAATCCACAATAGACTAAAAACGAAACCACGGCTCCAATAATAATTACTGAGGTTATTAGAACAATACGGTGCTTGGAGTGCTGAAGCGGATAAATATACTTGCGAGCGCCTTTTAGAACATCTTCTCGGTGCTCGGCTATTGTTTCATTAGTTATTTGTGGTACATCGTCTAGGCTAGGCACGCTCGGCTGGGGGATATTAAGAGGATTTAGCTCGGCAGCTTTTTCAGCAACCGGCGCAGGCACCATGGCCTTCATTTTTTTTACATGCTTGCCTACAGAAGGTCTTTTGACCATAGGATACTAATCTTCCTCGTCTTCCTCTTCTTCGTCTGGTTGATGTACAGTTGGCCGTTGAGCGGCTTGAATACCTAAATCGCGCAGAATTTCAATCATTTTTCTCTGTATCCGTGAAGGACGGTGAATATCACGAATGACTAAATCGCCCACATAGGTCTGCACTGATATTGTACCAAAGTTAAGTAGCGTCTCCTGTACTCCCCTTACTTGGTAGTTAATCATTTGTATTTGCTCAAGGCCAATATCTACGACATTTATTTCTAGTAAACTACGGGTCTGCTGGATAAAACGGTGGTTAGTCATGATATAAACGCTAAAATACCAACGCACCCAAGACGGAAAAATCAATATAACTCCCAAAACAGCGCTGAGTAGCAGGCTAACAAAAAAGAACGACATACTGGGCGGGCTTTCGGCGTTGGTATAAGTCAGAATCATTGTATAGATTGGACCGACCAGGAGTGCAGCCATGGCTATAATGAGCCCACGGCGCATAACTATAGGATGTTTTCTAAAAACCAGCAAGACTTCCTCGCCTTCAAACTGTTCTTTGAAATTTTTTTTGTCGGCCTTTCTGGCCTTTTTAACCATAGGCCTATTATATAGGTTGTGAGCTACCGATAACAGTTTTAGAATAGATATGTGCTCCGGTAGCTCAATTGGATAGAGCAAGCCCGTCCTAAGGGAGAGGTTGGGGGTTCGAGTCCCTCCCGGGGTACCACAAAAATAGTTATACAAGCTCAAACAATTTTTTATTAGGCGGCTATCCTGTAAAGGCGAGTGTTCGGCGATAACCAGCTATGGACAGTTTTTTATTAACCGTCGAGCTCACTCTCATCAAACCAAAGATTGATCTCAAAATCGGCTTCTTCGGCGTCGCCTGAAGCATGGACTAGATTTAGGATAGGGCGCTTTTCTTTGTTGGCAACCACCGGAGTATCGTCGGAATAGTCGCCTCGAATGGTACCGGGGTCGGCTTTGGCCGGAACGGTGTGGCCAGCCAGACTGCGTACATGCGCTATAGCGTCTTTACCTTCTAAAACCAAGGCCATAACTGGCCCGGAGGTTATAAACCCAACCATCCATTTTTGAATCATCAGACCGATTTCGTATGGGTCGTCTGTCCCAAGGTCTGTTTTAGCGTCCACACCATGCTCTGCATATGTTTCTAAAGATTTCTTACCCATACCTACAATAAATTCACGGCGGGTAGTCGGATAGTGTTTGTTAGCTAAATCTTCGTTGGGGGTAACCATTTTGGCTGCCACAAGTTTGAGCCCAGCTTTTTCAAAGCGAGTTACTATCTCACCGACCAAGCCGCGTCGGACTGCGTCTGGTTTGAGCAATACAAGAGTTTTTTCATTCATTTTTCTAGTATAACAGATGAAGAATCATGTGCAAATTGGATATACTTATTGTTCAGACAGCCAACTAAAGCTTACTTTTCATCGTTTACTATGAATTATTCGTGATTCGTTTGCGTTAGAAAACAAAAAACAGTAAATGCACAGTTAATAATAACCGAGGGCATTTTCGAGCTACATACTACCCACTATTTCCTGCACGCTATATAATAAGTTTATGGCTGACATATTGTACGACACTGCCGTAGAAAAGTTTTTGGAGTATCTAGAACTCGAACAAAACCGTTCGCAAAAAACTATAGAAAACTACAGCCATTACTTAGTTCGGCTTTCTGACTTTGCTGGAGAAATCAAACTCAGTGATATAGACACCGAACTAGTTCGTAAATGGCGTATGTGGCTCAACCGTCTCGGTACAAATACTTCTGATGAACTAAGCAAAACTACCCAAAACTACCACTTAATTGCTCTGCGCTCGCTACTGAAGTTTTGCACCAAACAAGACTGGCAGTGTATGGCCGCAGACAAAATAGAGCTGGCTCGAACTCGCCGGCCACAAGTTACTTTCTTGACGCCTGACGAACTAGACAGGCTGGCTGCTCAGCCAGATGTATCCAGCCTGAATGGACTTAGGGACCGCGCCATAATTGAGCTGCTTTTTTCCAGTGGCTTGCGCGTGAGCGAACTGGTCGGTCTTGATCGCGACCATGTAAACCTAAAGAGACGAGAGTTTATGGTACGCGGTAAAGGCCAAAAGGACCGTCCGATTTTTATTAGTGAAGAAGCAGAACATTGGCTAAGTTCCTACCTAGAAAAACGACAAGATAACACCCGACCGCTTTTTATCAGATACAGCGGGTCGAAAAAAGTCGACTTAAGCGGCAATTACCACCGCCTGACGGTCCGCTCGGTACAAAGACTAGTCGCACGCTATGCCCTGCTAGCTGGAATTACCAAACATGTGTCACCGCATACCCTAAGGCATTCTTTTGCTACCGACTTGCTGATGAACGGTGCCGATTTACGATCGGTGCAAGCCATGCTTGGCCACAGCAACATTGCTACTACCCAAATTTACACCCATGTCACAGACCCGCATCTCAAGGAAGTTCATAATAAGTTTCACCGGTCTAAAGACTAGCTAATAATTTGCGGGTTGTGTTGGTTTATTATCTGGTATTGACTTTTTGGTGAGTTTTTTATAAAATATCGTTACTGTAACACCCCGAGAGGTGGAGTTGCATGTTCCTCTCGGTACTAGAAAACAACACCCCCCTTCTGGGGGAGAAGGAGGCTTCTGATGAAGAAGTTTCTGATTCTGACGGCGGTCTCCGCCATCGGACTCATCGGCGCGGCGGCGGCACTGGCGGGCAACTACTGCCCACCCAAGCTGCCAACGCCGATCGACTTCCCGGTCAGTTGTAATGACCAGGCCGACCCGGCCGTCGCCTACGGGCTCAACCGCGCCGACCTGAAATTCGAAAACAACGGACCCATTTTCACGAGCAATCCATGGGCAGCCCAGGAGCTGACATTCAAGCAGTTGGCCAACTCCAACTCGATCTATGTGGCGGGGTACAAGGGCCCCTACACACCAGATCTGACAGGCTGGCTGCGGCTGGCGTCGTGTTATGCTGCCTACATCGCTCCCGAAGCCCGGGTTGCGGTGTGCACCAACACTCCGATGGAGCGGGCGGATGGAACGGTCGGGAGGTTCTTCGACATCCTGCAAAAGCAGGCCGTCGCTTCTGACGGGCCGTTCTCCGTCATTGCCGGCAACGCAACATACGCGTTCTGGTCCGATGGTCACGGCCTCACCTGCGACAACCCGGCCGTGGTTTACGGCCAGAAGTCCACAGGTGTGCTCGTCGACGGCGACGGACAGTACAACGCGGACAGCGACGACGCGCCAGGCCAGGAGGTCTGGATCGCCAATCGCTATCTGAGGTACGCCTAGGTCTAGGCGGCTCATGCAGTACCGAGACGGGGCGGGCGCGAAAGCGCCCGCCCCACTCACTCAAATAATTATTTAACCGTCAAAGTATTTAGACGGTTTTTTATTGGTCAATGCGCACGCTTTGTAGAACCTGTTGGTAAAAAACTTGATTTTTTTGCCAGTCGGTAACATCTGACATTATCAAAAAATGGTAGTAGCTTTTTTTACCAGATATCCACAGCATACTTCCCTGTTGATTTTGTTTGAGTTTGGAGCCATCAGCATCGGCCGTCACTCCCACAACGAAAGCATTGGCTTTAATAAATGGATTAAAAAACGGTGCGGCAGCGCCAAATTCGAATGATGCATTAGTATCAGAATATGCCCACTTAGCAAAATCATTTAAGTTATTCATACTCTGTTGATATGTAGCGCTGCTTGGTTCTGCCAAAAAGGATTTTCGAATATTTTCTAAAAACGATTTGTTTGGATAACCATTTTGATAGTCTTTAGAATCAGCCGCTATTCGACCAACATATATAGAAGACTTGGCATTAGCCGGATCGGCAACATACCGCAAATAAGCTTTTGTATGTGGGTCGGATTTTTGGTCATACCATGCTTTGATACCCGGCTGAGCATTAAAGGTTATGCCTCTACCGTCGCTACTGCCAGGAATGGTATAAGCATTTCCCAGCAGATGAGCTGTTGGCACGCTGGGCGTGTTTTTGTCTTTATTCGCGGCATAATAATAAGCACTACCTGCTATAACAGCCAAAACAGCCACAGCTATAATCAAAAAGATTTTTTTACCGGTAAAAGTCTTTTTTGGCGACGATTTAGCACCAGAAGTGTTGCCAGTAGAGTTATCTGGCGTCTCCGGAAATAGGTTACTTGGTTGTTTTGACATAGTTTGGTCTGCTTGATTATTTAATTTATCTGGTTGCATTATGTATTACTCATCTTAATTTATTGATATCAAAACCTTACGGTATCGGAAACTTATTGTGCACCAAATAACCATTCACAAAGTAGTCGTGGTTGTCGTTGCCTACTTCTAGGTTATAGACATCTCTTTTTGCTCCTGGCATAGCTATCAGTACTTTTTCTAGTTTGCCGGATTTTGTGAATATACTAGATTTGCCCGGTACTAAGTTGCTTGCCTTTACCCACTCCGTTCCTGCCCAGAATGGATGTACCGCTGTTGTTTGAACGCTGCCGCTAGCAGTAACGATCCAGAGTGTTTGTTGGCTACTATGGAAGAATGTCTGAGTTATCGGTGCGGTGAAGAATTTGCTAGTTTTGGGGTCCCAGCCAACAATCTGATCACCATTTTTAAGCTGCTCTATTGGTATCTGGCCATGTGGCGTCATTACCAAGCTTCCGGCAACAAAGCAACCATCTGCAGGCACACAGTTTGGCGGTGTACCAGTATATCCAATTGGGCAGGTTGGTGGTGGGGTTGGTGGTGGGGTTGGTGG
>CAYUXQ010000037.1:0-5493 GCA_964448925.1 uncultured Candidatus Saccharibacteria bacterium
TAGCTACCACATCTTCTTTGACACCTTTGACTGTAGTAAATTCATGGCTGACACCGTTTATTCGAAAGCCCGTTACCGCTGCTCCAGCAATCGAAGAAAGGAGCACCCTCCGCAAGCTGTTGCCAAGAGTCATGCCATAGCCGGTATGCAATGGTTCGATAGTAAAAGTTGCACTAGTTGGACCATGGTCGGTAATGTTAGCTAGTGCCGGTGTGTGGATGAGTTTGCTCATAAATTGATGCTCCTTTTCTTTAGCGTGAGTAATATTCCACTATTAGTTGTTCTTTGATATCTGGCTCAACATCTTCATGGGTAGGATTGCCACTAATTGATATCTCTAGCTTCCCCCTATTGACTTTTATCCAGGTGGGAATAGCAGCCGGCGCCGGTGAAAGTTCATTTAGATTCTTGAAGTACGCACTTTTCTTACTGTTGTCTCGGACCAAAATAGAGTCTCCCGCTTTGACTCGGATAGAGGGAATGTCTACTCGCCTGCCGTTATACATAAAATGCCCATGATTAACTAGCTGTCTGGCGGCTTTCCTCGAACTGGCTAACCCACTTCGATAGACAGCGTTGTCTAGCCGTCTCTCTAAAAACTCCAGCAACTGGCCTCCTGACGGCCCTGGAGTTCGAACTGCTTCGGCCATTAAATTAGCCAATTGGCGTTCTAGCAGTCCATAAAGTCGTTTGACCTTTTGCTTCTCACGCAGTTGAAGTGCGTATTGGCTAGGTTTTGAACGGCGAGCATCAGAGTGCTGCCCTGGTGGAGTAGGTCGTTTGACCAGTGCCTTATGTGCCTTAGGGTGCAGAGCATAGCCTTCGCGGCGAGACAGTTTTACAATAGAGCGCATTTCTCTGGCCATAACTTAATTCCTCTTCGGCTTTCTAGGTCTAACGCCTCCGTGGGCAACAGGAGTAATGTCGCAGATATTTTCAACCGTTACTTTTTGGCTTATAAGAGTCCGTATTGCGGCCTCACGGCCCATACCTACACCTTTTACCGAAACATCTGCCTTGCTCATGCCAAAATCTTGCCTAGCTACACCGATGGCTTTTTCAGCGGCTACTTGTGCGGCATAAGCAGTGCCTTTTTTGGAGCCACGGAAACCAGAGCTACCGGCGCTGGCACTGGCCAGAACATTACCTTTTTCATCGCTAACAGTAATTATGGTGTTGTTGAAGGTTGCCAAAACATGTACATGCCCCAGAGCAACTGTTCTTCGGCTTTTTTTCTTACGGGGGGTGGCTTTCAGCGTTTCGTCCACTGATGTGCCTTCTGTTGCTTCTGCTGCGGATGTTTCGATAACTTCTTTAGGTGTTTTATCGTCTTCCATTTTAAGTCTTACTCGGTGCTTTCTTAGCGGTACCGCCAACTGTTACTTTTTTGCCACGGCGAGTTCTGGCATTGGTTCGCGTTCGCTGACCACGGCTGGGTAAATTAGAACTATGTCGAATACCTCGATATGACTTGATATCTTTTAGCCGTTTAATATTGCCTGTAACTACTCTGTGAAGCTCACCCTCAACCGTAAAATCATTATTTATTACTTCCTGGATTCGACCTATTTCAGCATCAGTAAGGTTTTTTACCCTTACTGTTGGCTCAACCTTGGCGTTCTCCAGAATATCAGCACTAGACTTAGGCCCAATCCCGTATACATAAGTCAATGCAACATGCACTTGTTTGTTGTCGGGGATGTTTACTCCTGAAATTCTTGCCACTAGCCTTGCCTCTGTTTGTGCTTTTTCTTGGTCTTATTAATTACATAAACTCGCCCTTTGCGGCGGACGATTATGTCATCGGGACTAATTTTCTTTACGCTGGCACGGACTTTCATCCGGATCGCTCCTTTCAAGAGAGTGACACACTGCTTAATTAATTTTCGCGGAAGGTTATCCGACCCTTCGTAAGATCGTAAGGTGTCAATTCTACCTTCACGCGGTCGCCGGGTACCAAACGGATGTAGTGCTTGCGCATCTTCCCCGCGACATGAGCTATGATCTGATGGCCGTTTTCGAGTTCTACTCGAAACTGGGTGCCCGGAAGGGCTTCTACGACCGTTCCGGCCAGTTCGATTACCTCTTTTTCACGCGTCATAAAATATAACCAAAGAATTGTACCAAACTATAATCTGTTTGTAAAGAGTTAGATTATTAGTCTAGTTGGAAGGTTTGGAGTACAGGGGTGGTGATTTGCTGCATGATGCTGGCAATACGGGATTTGCTGTAGCTATAGGTGCTGTAGGTCATTATTGTCAGCACAATTGTGTGGTCTGAATTGGTGATAATTGTTGCGTCGTGCAAATTACCGGCGTATTCACCCGCTTTGTGGTAAACCGTGTCTGTTTCTGGCACCGCAGGAATGACCAAATCCCGATAATTTGCCCTTTCCATGTACGAAAGTAGTAGCTGAGTGTGCTCCTCGTTAATATACTGGCGTAAATATAGGCCGTTTAGCAGTTTTGTCACATCCAACGACGCAATTACATTGTCGCCATAGTAGTAGCTGCTCAGGCCAATGCTCTCGGCATAGGCTTGCAGCTGACTGTAGCCTAAATCATCGTTTAAATAGTGCCATGCGTCGTTATCACTAACTACGATCATCTGCTCCATGCTGTACTGCGCTGTTGTGCCATCAGGCATGATGTCATCTAGGCTTTTGTGACCTAGTTCCACTTCTTTTAAATAGTCAACTGCTGTTAGAACTTTGGTTACACTCGCCGCCGTGAAGGCCTCAGAACTGCCATAGCTATAAGTCGTGCCGGTTTTTAAGTCTTGAATTGAAACCCCAAAAATAACATCCATATTGGCGCTGATGATAGCGTTTATCTGGCTAGCCAGCTGGGTATCATCAACCAGTTGACTTTGCCTAGAGTCAGTTATTTTTTTGAGTCTTTCAGTGTTCACCTGCTCCTGCGGCAATGAATCCTGAAGCGCTGAATCGGTCGGCGTGTAGTTTTGAGTGGTTGAATAGTCAGTTTCGGCATTGGCCTGGTCGTACGAAGCAAAGAGTACTGTTGCGAGTAGAAATAAAAGACCGACCCAAAATCCCGGCTTTTTGTACCAAGCTTTCTGCTCAGCCATAACTAAATGCTAACTATACAACATTTAGTCAAAAATAGACATCTTTCGGGTATTAGAACTTTTTTACTGTTGAACAGAGGTGTATAATTGGGGCAAATGAGTACTGAGCAGGTGCCAACCAGACCAACGGGACCAGAAAAGCCGCTAATTTCTCAGGTTTTGCGCCAGCGGGCGCTAGAAGCTGTTGAAGAAATGGCTTACAAGCCAAAGATTACCAAAGGACTTGAGCTAGCACTTCAAGCTAACCACGAATACGATGTTTGGCAAAGAGCCAAGCACGCTAGCGAAGAATTCGAAGAGTCAGCTCCTGAAGGAATTCTCCCTGAAGAAGCCGAAGCAAAGCACAACGAGCTGGCAAAGCAAGCGGGAGAACTTATCGGGAAAGATGCGCCAGTAGAAATGTCCCTTTGGGGCATAATTTACAAACGACAACCCTAGCAACAAGATTTTAGGATTATTTAATGCGGCGGGGAGCTTGGGGCGCAGCAGACAAGGAGGCTAAACAGCCACCTCTTCCTCCGACATTGCAGGAATATAAATGCGTAGTGGACCAAGTAAGAGATCATCCTTCTCAACAGCGCTTACATATGTTGACTTTCTGGTGGTGTCATATACCAATTGCTGTTGTTCGCTTAATGTTTCTAGGTCAAGCCCTTCAGCTTCTAAACATTTGCCCCAAGCTTCATATGAATACTTTTGCCCTTCGGGGAGCAAGCGTAAGTGGGCAATCCTTGCGGTAACAGAGTTCTTGTTATCACCGACTTGGCCTTCTTCTGTATCAATTACTTCGTGCGTCATAAAATAGACTAAAATAACTGCTGTCATAGCGTTGAGTTCAGCCAGATTTTCAGGAGAGCGAACTTTTCTGTCACCAAGATGAAAGAGAAGATCTGGCCCCATCAATACCTTGGCGTTTTCTGTGCCTTCATTATCTGAATATTCGAAATCGCATATAAAGTAGTTAGGATTACTAGTGTGTTTTTTAATAACGATTTTAATTGATTCCTTGTCTTGAGTATCAACTAGATATACTCCTCTTTCGTTTAGGAATCGGCGACGCCGAGTTAATATAGTATCTCTAGCTTCCTCGATAGTATGAAGCGAATCTATCAGAGAAGTCCGTGGGTCATATTCTTCATCTGGGGCATCGATCTTTCCGAGTATAGCGTCTAGTGGGTGAAGCTTTTTTTTGTCCTGTGCACTTTCCGGTCGAACATTTATGAAAAACAATCTGTCAGGATCCGAAATAGTATATGCTTGGCGACCCGAGTCCGGCAGGGTTGCTATGACCTGTTTTGCTTTTTCAATTTCACTACCAAACTCGTCTAAAATTTCCGAAACAAGTTGGTTATCAATAATGATGTCATTTGACAAAATTATATCTATCATAAAACCGTCGCCAGTTGGCCAAGATACATTTTGCGAGCGAGTTTTAGCAAAGCTTACTAACTCTTTAGTTGTTGCGAGTTGTGGAAGTAACCCACTAATGTCTTCGTCCGCGCTTGATAAGTTCTGGAGATACGCCCTCATCCACTTATCTGTTATATCTAGGTCGAGGACTTTGTCACTTAACCCAAAAAGAGGCGTCTCAGATGTTTGTTTAGCTAACTCTTTATTAAGCGGTACCTCTGCTTTAACTATTCTATCGATAAACTCCACCATGTCGGGATATTTTGATTTGAGGTACTCACCCGCATAAACAATAGTTGAGGAAAAGCCTGCCCCGTTATTAAGTTCATCGAATATAATCGAGCTAAGTTTTTTTTCATCAGTAAAAAGTCCCCTTAGCTCCTCGACAACTTGAAACCTTCTTTCTAGCTCTTCTTCCCCAATCGCATCTTGAGCTAACTTAATATGTATCGATGCTTGCCAACCGTAATCTTTCTTTAACCTCCTGAATGTCCGTTGATCTATGGGACCGCCCTGGTAATTTTCGATGTAATCTTTCATGTTGGCAAGTGGGTTAACTAACTTAGGAGATTTGTTGACCACATCTAGCGAAGCAGACATTCTAAATATGGTTACAAGCGTCCCCCAGGCTCGAGCGTATAGTTCTGGCTTATCAAGCCGATAACTTGGTAGACGAAGCGCTTTTAAGGCATATAGTGAATCAGCTGCTAGCAAATCTGTTTCGAAACAGGCTACATTTAGTGCTCTTTTTGCAAGTTCTGGCTTGTCGCCGATAACCCTGATAATACCGAAGATAAATCTCTCATAATTGTCAAGTACCCCCTCCATATCTTGCAGTCTTTCAGCAGACTTAAAATATGTTCCTAGTAAAGTCTCTTGAAGGGTCTGAGTCTCTTGGCTTGGCAATAGGCTTGCTTCAATTCTTTTTCCAATTATTTCGGGATTTGTTTGGCTGGCGGTTTTGTCTATATAGTTTTTTACTTGTTCTACAAGATA
>CAYUXQ010000038.1:0-4987 GCA_964448925.1 uncultured Candidatus Saccharibacteria bacterium
CAGTAGCAAACACCTTTGCCCAAACGTGAAGCCGAATAGTATTGCTGGTTGTGGCGCTGTTTAGGCCATTATTTTGACCGGAAATGTATATATAGCCCCCTGATGCTGCATTGGTCGAAAAAGTTAGATCGACTTCTGAGGGCGCGTCTACCACTGTACCCGCTAGCAGGGTGCCAAAAGCCTCGGTGGTTGCAGAAATCGAAAAGCTAAGTGTCGGACCAACAGTTGCGGCGCTGGCAACTGGCCCGTAGCCAGACTCGGTAAACTTTCCTTGGGTTGCTTTAGCTCGCAAATAATAGGTTGTGTTTGGTGTAAGACCAATAATATTGGCACCGCTTGCCCCACCCCAGCTAGCATATGAAAGATAGTCTGTGGTATTCAATGTTGCGCCGACAGTAAAGTCGGCCTTTACAAACTTGATGTCGCTAGCAAAGTTATCTGTACTTATTGATAGTGCATACAAAGCGTCTGCAGGGTTGTTCTGCGTGTCTAGTACAAAATGAAGTTTGTTGTAGTATGACCCAGACCCGTTATCGAAAGTGCCGATTTTAGGTACATGAGCTTGTTGGGTTTGGATATATTCTGGTTTATTGGTGTAATTGGGTGTCGATGTACTGTCTCCTGCAACTGTACCCGAAGATCCTTCGAGTGCATAGTTTGAAGAACTTGAATTAGCACCGCCGCCACTGCCAAAGCTATAACTGTTAAGACCGTAGTTAGTAGTCGAGGGCAGGGCAGCAAACAAAATCCCTCCCAGAAGCAGTAGTGCTTTTGTCATTAGGCTACATTATACCTTTCTAGTTAATCTGCCACTGTACACTAGTCAGAATATCCTTAAGTTCGTTGTCGAGGTCCTTATTTGTTTGGTTTTTAGTAAGGTTTATTGCTAATACATATGGGCCGTGTAACCACAGAGCTACCTGGTCTGTTCCACCATTTTGCTTAACGGCTAGATCTATAGCTTCCCCATGGAAGTATTTATTGGAAAACTTATAGTCCTTCCGTTGTTTAAAATACTTCTGGTAGTCATTATCAAGAGTAATTCCACCTGGAGGGGCATGCCTAAGAACTATACTGAGGCTACCTTTAGGCTTTTCTGATGGGTCTTTTGGGGTTTCCTGCAAACTATAGCGAACAATCTCGCTGGCGGTAGCAGTGACTGGAACAGATGAGTATTTACCTGAATAATTAAGCTTAAAATAGTCATTATTTAACGACTCATATTCAGGTAACAACTGACGCGACTGAGGGGTAGCTGGTGTTAACTTTATTGTCCCTTTGGCCGGGGAATTCAAAAAATGCCAGGCACCATAAAATAGCAACCCACCAACCACTAGACAAGCTATTGTTACTGTAGTTTTTTTATATTGGTTTTTTTTCCAAAACCAGCTGGTCTTTTGTGAGAATCCCATAGTGCTCTATCCATCATACTATGAGAGGCGGTTCGGTCTGGTTATCATGTTATAGTATATCTAGCAATAAAAGGTTCGGTATCTTGAAAAAACTGGCTAAATTTTATACAGCTAACTCACATGTAGAGACTAGTCACTTTCCAGTAATTGCAGTCGCTGTTATCCTCTGCAGCGTTTTTGTGATCGCAGGAACAGCCAGTGGCAGTAACCAAGGTCCAAAAACAGTTGAGCCTAGTTATCCCCCTAAAACTCTTGGCGTAAGTGCTACTATACAAGGTCAAGATCCCAACGCTCATGAAGCTGAATCGGGCAGACTTTCCACTACTTTACCCGCGGATAATGAAGATTCTGCTGATTCCTTGAACCCTCGAATGACAGGGAGTACTACTGTACAGGCTACTCCACTGGTTCCAAGCCCAGTTCCAACACCTGCTCCTGGGTCCGCCACGAGCCCAGCTCCACCTTTTACTCCAACTCCAATTCCTATGCCTGTTCCTGAGCCACCAATGCCACCAACATGTCTATACAACCCAGGCGATAAGGATAACATGCCCTGCGACCCTCCAGTTTGTTCCTGCTATGCAAATATTCGGTCTTGTCCTCTATGGTGGCAAAGAAATCCTGCCCTCTGCCGAGTGCCAAACCCTCAACTATAAAAAATACAATTTTTTAGCAGGAAATCTAATAATACCCAGTAAAAGCGCCGTTTTTTGCGTAGCTTGAAAGCACAATAAATACTTTTCAAAGAACCACATTGGCGCATGGCAAGCTTTTGCTAAAATGGCTATAAATGTCGATAAAAACAAATAAACTGGGAGTCAAACATTTCAACTTCGCTATCTTAGCAACCGTCTTAATTATTTTTTGCTCAATGTTTGTAGACGGTATTTCGGCCTTAATACCGATTGTTGCCTTGGCCCTTATTGAAATCGTCTTTAGTTTCGAAAATGCCGTTATCAACAGCCAGGTCCTTTCGACCATGAACCGGTTATGGCGAGTGTTGTTTTTGACAGCTGGAATATTTATTGCTGTATTTATAGTCAGAGCGCTTTTACCACTGGTTTTGGTTTCAACTACTCTTGATATTTCAATTTCAGAAGTTTGGAACCTGGCTCTCCATAACCCAGAACAATATTCAGAAGAGTTAAAAAACGCTTACCCGGTTATAGCAGCTTTTGGTGGTGTTTTTCTGTTGATGGTTGGGCTGCGTTTTTTTGGCGAGAAACGATCAATAAAATGGCTAGATAGTCTTGAAGCTCCTCTAGGAGAGTTTAACCAACCCTGGAAAGTTTCAATTCTGGGTGCCCTTGCGGCTATTGCTGGTCTCTTTATTTTTATCGATCCGGGGAACAAGAAAGTTGCCCTGGCTGGGGCTTTGGGGGCTCTGGCTTTTCTTGGGGTAAAATTTATTTCCCGGCTTTTAGTCGTTCGGCAAAACAGAAATAGGAATAGTTCCCACGCCAATGGCTTTAGTCAGTTTTTATACCTCGAACTGCTAGATGCAACTTTTAGTTTTGATAGTGTTATTGCTGCATTTGCCATAACTACTGATATTACCTTGATAATAGCTGGCCTTGCTATTGGTGCGGTGTTCGTGCGCTCCACGACCATGCAGATGCTAAACCAGGGGACACTGGGACACTATCGTTACCTTGTGCATGGGGCTCACTATGCCATCTTGGCCTTGGCGCTACTTTTACTAGCCGGAATCCGAATCGAAATACCCGAAGCAGCCACTGGTTTAATCGGCATATTCATTCTGTTGCTGGCGTTGAACAGTTCACGCCGCCATGCAAGCACACACAGACTACGAAAGACTTAAAAACAAGTTTTTATTGCAAATCCAACAATATTTCACTTCCACCTTAGAATAGTTGAATTATCCACAGAAATATCGCATAAGCGTTTTTTACAATAAACACTAGCATTTGCCAAGTAAATAGCCTAGGGACTATAGTTTAAGGCAGTTCATCGTGAGGTGAATTAGCAAAGTTAACACTTCGGTGGTAACAATGCGAGCAAAGAAGAGCCTGTACTTGTACAGGTTCTTTTTTGTAGTCGGCGACAAATATTTTCAAGTGTTTTTATAAGTAGTACAAAGTGTTAATTTAAATGTATGAACAAGAAGCTGAGGACTATTTTTCCGGTTGCAATTTTAATAACTGCGATAGCACTAACAACCATAGTCTCAGCCCAAAGCACCCAAAACTTTTCATTCGAATCTTTTTCTGCTCAGTACTACCTTGATCGAACCGTTAATAAAACCGCCACGCTCAAGACCGTCGAAACCTTGGTGGCCTTGTTCCCTGAATATGACCAAAACCACGGTATTTTGCGGGCTTTACCTTTGACTTATCAGGGGCACACAACCAGCCTTCAAGTCGAAAGTGTTGCGGACGGCCAAGGATCTACCAGAAATTACAGCACATCCAAAGAAAATGATAATTTGGTTATCAAAATAGGCGACAAGAACAAATATATCCATGGCCGTCAGACTTATGTAATCACCTATACTATGCGAAATGTTGCTTTAATAAACAATGACCACCAGGAATTTTATTGGGATGTAAATGGCGACCAATGGGCTCAAACTTTTAATAAAGTCGCTGCCCGGGTCCATATACCCAAGGACTTAGCTGCCCAGCTGCAGTCCCGGCAAGTTTGCTTCGCTGGCGGATTTGGACAGACGGCATCGGATTCATGCACCATCACCAGGCAGGATAAGCAAACAGAAACTACTATAAATGTTGCTGCGAATTCAACAGTTGGGCCTCACCAAACACTTACTTTTGCCACGGCCTTTAACAAAGGTACTTTTGTTTTGGGACCGGAAATTATCCGTGAAAAACAGCTTAACCAAATCAAACGCTATTTTTCGATAGCCCTCTTGGTCCTTCCGGGACTGATTACATTAGCAATAATGTTAAAGCGCTGGCGAGCCTTTGGTAATGACCCGCAGGGCAGGGGGGTGGTAGTTCCCGAATATGAACCGCCGAAGGGTTTAAATGTAATCTCTAGCGATTTTATATTGACTGAATCAGTTCAAAGCCAATCGTTGACTGCTGGCATTATTGAATTGGCAGTCAACGGGTATTTATCGATCAGCGAAATTCTTGAAAAACGAAAATTTTTGCCTGATAGCAAAGACTACCAACTAGAGATAAAAAGGGACATTGACACAGCTGATACCGAACTGAGAATAATTGCCCGAGCGATGTTTGCGATTCCGGAAGTTGGCGCCAAAATAAAAATTAGCGAAATAAAAAAATCAACCACCAGACGCCAAGCAATGTACAATTCCCATCGCAAACTTAACCGCAATTTGTCGTCTAAGTTGTTTAACAAAGGCTACTTTGTAAGAAATCCCAATATGGTCAAACGGTCGTACTGGCTCTGGTCGCTTATTCCTCTTTGTACTTCAGTTGGCCTGTTTTTCCTAGTTGTAAACCTAAGCTGGTTAGTGGCCGGGGGCCTGAGCATTGGCCTTCTAATCGCCGCTTTGATAATGATTTTCTTAGCTTTTATTATGCCGGCCCGTTCAGAGCTGGGCGTTACTACACACGACAAGCTACTTG
>CAYUXQ010000039.1:0-4749 GCA_964448925.1 uncultured Candidatus Saccharibacteria bacterium
CCGATGCGCCGCCAACTAGCTGCTCTGACCCCCAAAGTGCTAAGGATCGTCTAGTCAGTCGGTTCATCTAGCCATACTCCCAATAGCTCTCTCGATAATCGATTGGTCTTTAAATTTATCGACCTTCTCATGCAGTACTGACCCAGTTGCCTCTGCTACCAACTCAGCCAGCTCTGCACGAAGTTCTTGGTGCATCTTTTCGCGATCTTGACTCAACTTATTTTCTGCCTCTTTTATGATCAGTTCAGCTCGTTCTTGTGCCGAAACTTCAGCCGCCGAAATAAGCTCTGAGGCGTTGTTTCTTGCTTCAGTTAGTGACGCATCCGCTTGAGTTCTTGCTTCTGCAAGTATCTTTTTTACTTGCTGTTCGACTTCCGCGAGTTTTTCTTCTGAAGCCTTAGCGTCTGCAAGGCCTCGCTCGAGAGTTACTCGCCTATCATCAAGCGTTTTCAAAATAGGCGGCAACAGCCACTTTTTGAACACTACTAGCACCAATACAAAAGTAATCAACTGAAAAACAAAAGATTTCAAATTGATCTGGAAAGCACCGAAGCCACTGTTTTCACTGCTTGCTTCAGCTAGGTATAGAGGAGGGATGAGCATTAATATTTACCGTTTTCTCTCATCCTTTAAGTGGTGAACAAAATAAGTAGAACAAACGCAAAGTACACATCAACCAAACCAATCATAATAAAGGCCATGGTTAGGATTTTACCTTGGACTTCGGGGTTACGACCGACTGCTCCCACAACTGCGGCGCCGATTAGGCCAACGCCAACTGCTGGTCCGATAGAGCCAAGACCAATAGTCAGCCCTTTGATTAATGATGGATCTACATCGTGCATTTTTTTCTCCTGTTTAACTTAGATTTGATTAATTACCCCTCATGTCAAACCTTGGCTACCGCCGGCTGGGCTTCATGTTCCGACTCGTCGGCACCATGGGTCGTTGACATTACTATATATGATGCGGTGAGCATCATAAAGAGGTAGGCTTGAACTAACGAAACAAATAACTCCAATAAGATAACCGGAAAAGCAGCAGCCCAACCAAAGTTACCGGCCAGAGCAGATATAGCAAAAAGTAGCGCCTCACCACCATAAATAACACCGAAAAGACGCAAACTAAGTGTAACAAGACGGAGGATTTCACCGAACAGCTCATTTATCCCCATGAACCAGGTCATCGGGTTGATTAATCGACCAGGGAAAAAATGTTTAGCGTAGCCCCGAAAACCTATTTCTTTAACCGCATAGTAGTGAACAGTAGCAAGCGACAGCACAGCCAGCGCTAAAGTAGTGTTTAAGTCTGTAGTCCAGGAACGAAACAGAGGAACCGAGCCTTCATGAGTAATCAGAGAAATCGTATCTACGCCAGGCAGAAGTCCACTTATATTGCCAATCAAAATCAGCAACAACAGGCAAATTAATAGTGGAAAGTGCCGAAATGTCTTTGCTTGATTATTGAAAGTCTCATCCAATAAATTGAACACAGCGCTTATCAGGCTTTCTACAGCAAATGCTAACTTGCCTAGCCCGTGCTGCTAGCCAAAAAACTATGACTAAAAAAATAGCTCCCAACCAGCCAACCAATAAACTGTTTGTAACATCAAGCGGCCCAACGCTAAACAATTTTTCTGGGGCTAATGGCTCAACTACGAACTCGGTAGCAAAGTAAATCATGGGCGAAAATCGCCCAAACCATTTTTATCATACTCAGAACACATTCGGCAGTATTATAACAGTTCTGTCTCTATAAACACAACCAAAGAAGTGAATTCGGGACATTATAATACAGACTTTAGTCTAAAGGGCTCGGTCGAATATTGGAGGGCTGGTTCCAACCCAAAAAACTGTTCCATAACTGCCTGATTTTTTTCTAGCTCGATTGCCAATCCTACCCCAACATACCGAACATGCCATGGCTCGTATGAATAACCAGTCAGGTTTGTCTTGCCAGCTGGATAACGAATTATGAACCCGTACTTGGGGGCATTAGCTGCTAACCATTTACCTTCGGTTGTTGTCGCGAAACAAACCTGGACTTCACACTGGCGGTTAACAGGTTCTAGATCAACTGACAAACCACTTTGATGCTCGCTGTGCCCAGGACGGGCACTTACTTTATCAGTCTGCTCTACACCATCCCTGCCGACATAGTAGTTATATAGGTATTTTTGGGTTGAATAAGAGCGGTAACCACTAGCTATCATTAGCTGGGCACCATTTGCTTTTGCGCCTTCAGCCATTCTTTCCAAAGCACCAGCCGCATCTGAGCGCAAGTGCATTTCCTCGGCAGAGGCCCCAAGGCGTAAAGGAACATTAGGAGTCACCAATTCTGCAGGAATATAGTCTGCTGGTAGAATACGGTCCTTATTGATAACAGCCCATAGGCTAGATGCAAGGTCTACTGAATATTGACTCTTATCAAACTGAGCCTCCGATTTGCTCGGTAAGTTCTGGCTAGCTTGATTAACGATACTATTACTGCTCATTGGAGCTTCGACTCGATCTGCAACCAAAAAAAGTATGCCAGTCATGAGTAAGATAGTCGATATTGCGATAAAAGTTGTTTTTTTGGTTATTTTTAACGGCATAGGTTAAGTTAGATTATAGACTTAGTCCTTAAATAAGTCCTATCTCAGCAAGAATCTCTAGTCTTTATATAACCAAACCAATTGGTAGGGAAGGACACTGTTTAAGAAATGATTTTTACTTGCCGAAGTTACAATATTTGAGTGATTTCTTGGAGTTTAATGCAGCAACTATGCCTGCAAAACCAGCGCTGGTACATGATAAGCAATCTTTCACCTGGAAGGAGCTAGAATACCTTGTTGATAACTGCGCCGCTAACCTGTTTTATTTATTGGGTGAACAGCCCAAGCAACAAATTATAGCGATTGTTCTTCCAAATAGTACAGAATATGTAATCTGCTATTTAGCAGTTCAGAAGCTTGGGCATATAGCCTTGCCGATCGATGTTAGTTATAAAAACCTTGAAATCGAAGCAATCCTGTCTCAAATGTCTCCCCAGTTAGTCATATTTAACGAGCAAAAACAGAATGTCTCTCACAAGGTAAACGAACGGTGCACATACAAAAGTCTCATGTCTAAAAGCAGACCAGGACGATACACGAAACTGAGAATAGGGCCAAAAGACCAAATAGCAACCTTGCTTTTTACTTCTGGGACAACTGGAAAGCCAAAAGCTGTCCCTAATACTCACAACAACCAAATCTGGAATGTGCGGGTTTGCTCACAAGTGTGGTCATGGACCGAAAAAGACAGCCTGCTGGTTTCGCTAAGACTATCGCACATGTACGGCGTAGTAATCGCACTTAGCGGTTGCTTATTTCATGGCAACACAATGTACCTTCAAACATGGTTTGACCCTAAAGAAACTCTCGAAGCTCTATCAAGCGGCAAAATTAGCGTATTTATGCATGTACCGTCTGCCTACCAAGAAATTCTGAGTTATATTCAAACTCAAAAAGACACTAGCTACAACATATCGTCTGTACGGCTGCTTACTTCGGGGGGTGGGCCGTTGCCGCCAGAGGTTTGGCGCAATTTTTATGCCATCTTTAAGAAGAAAATTGTCGAAACTTATGGCTCTTCAGAAACTGGTCGCATTGCCGGAAATCGCCTAGAACAACCGCTAACCGGCACACCCGGCTACCTGTTCCCAGGGGTCAAAGCAAAACTTTCCGACGAGAACGAGTTATTGATTAAGTCAGAAGGCCTGTTTCCTGGCTATTACCGAAACAGGTCAGCTACAAAAGCAGGTTTAACTCAAGACGGCTGGTGGAAAACAGGAGATATTGCCGAGCTTGACGGAGGCCGTGTGATTTTAAAGGGCAGGGTTCAGGAAAAAATCAGAAAAGCCGGATATTCTATTTCACCTAGGGATATCGAGTGGGCTTTATTAGAAAGCCCTCAAATAAAGGAGGTGTTTGTCATGGGTCGACTGCAAGAAAATACCCCCAATGACGAATTAATTTATTTTCTTAATACAACACTTAGCGACAAAGAACTAGAAAGTTACTATAAAACTAACTTACTTTTTGCCTGGCGACCAGACAGAGTTATAAGACTGCATAGCCTGCCTAAAACCGCCAGTGGTAAAGTCAAAATTCCCGCACTTAAAAAAATGCTAGTCTAAAAAAGCACTATGGATATTTCTGCTAAAGCTGCTGTCGCCGAATCTACCGCCAAGCGAATAGTCGCTTTTGATATTTTGCGGGGTTTAATGCTGGCGATTATGCTAGTCGACCATATAGAACTCTACCCAAGCCTGTTTGATTTGTTCAGTGGGCGTGGGAGACTTTTCGTGTCGGCAGCAGAAGGTTTTTTCTTTTTATCTGGGCTTCTTGTTGGTATGGTTTACAAACGCCGTATCTCTAGAGGAATGAAATTTATTACTCAAAAAATGTGGATTAGAGCGGCAGAGCTATATGTGTTGGCAGCAATCACTACTTTAGGTTATAGCCTTTGGTCGGTTACAGCAGGCAATACCGGTATCAAATATGGTCTACCGAATCCCGTCGACTGGGTTCACTTGATACAGCAGACTTTGCTGCTTCGTTTTGGTTTTGGTTGGGCTGATTTTTTGATGCGCTTTTCTATTCTGATGTTTATCGCCCCGGCTGCTTTTTATTTACTAAAGAGGGGTTGGTGGAAGTTGCTGCTAGTCCTTAGTATAGGCGTATGGTTTTTTCGGGACCAAAATTTCACAGCCGCTTGGCAGCTA
>CAYUXQ010000040.1:0-4080 GCA_964448925.1 uncultured Candidatus Saccharibacteria bacterium
GAGCAATCCACAGTACGACTTTATTTTAAACCCTCAGCAAAACCAACCACAACAACAGCCTGCTAGCCCTGGAAGTGGTAAGTTCTTTTTACCAAAAAAAACAATTTTTATAGTTGTTGGAGCACTCCTCTTACTCGTTATAGGTGTTGCTGTGTTATCTTCTGTCAGCAAAAAAAGCGGCCCGACAGACCAGCTTGTAGCAGTAATTGGTACAGCTCAGGAAATGGCAAGAGTCAGCGACTTGGTAAGTTCACAAAGCAAAGATATACCAACACTTTCGCTAACCGCTACATCTTCGACTGTTCTAACCAGTGAAGCTGCTCAGTTTGATTCATATATCACCGAAGCAGGGCTTAAATACGAACCAATCAAACTATCTCTCTACAAGGATGCAGAAATAGACGCCAGTCTGGCAACTGCAGCTCAAAACAATACCGTAGAGCAGACTTACAATGATTTCATGAAAAAGCAGCTCGAAACCTATAAGAAACATCTGCAAGCACTTGGCGGGACTAAATCAAAAACACTTATCAAACTTGTGCAAGGATCTTATGACAGCACTAACAACATACTAGCTTCTCCGCAATTGAAAAACTAACAACTAAGGTCAAGGGGGCTATTTTTCTGATTGAGCAATAGTCGGGCCATAATAGAATTACTTCGTCATAGCAACTAGGTCGTAACTGAGCCGAATTAAATCTTTTACCTCGTCCCAGCTGAGTTGTCCAGACAGAATAATGGTATTCCAATGTTTTTTATTCAAGTGATAGCCTGGCATTACGGATTCATATTTCTGCCGCAGTGTCTCTGCTAGAAGCGGATCGCACTTTAGGCTAATTCGCAAGGGGTTACTCCCCTCAGCAATTAACGCAAACATTTTATCGTTAACTTTGTACACAGCAGTTTCTTCGCCAAAAGGATAGTCTAGTCGCACATTAGCTAGACTCAATAAATGCTTCTCAACCGCCTGGTGGTCCATGTATTAGTTTTTGGCGCGTCCGGCTATGATTTCGGCTAATAATAAAATAACTATGAAGCCTATAATATTTCTGATTATCTGCCCGTGCCAGTAGTCTACCGGTCCGGCATTCCACCACTGTGATATGGATAGGATAAAATTAGCCGCCCCGAAGCCAACCAGAATAGCTACCACAATATGGTTGGTTGTTTTATCCTGAATAATTTTTTTTAGAGATTTCATTTTTTCTCCTTCCGGACCTTCTTGTTATTTTTTTGATTCAAAAAATCTAATGCCGCAGAATTTATGCAAAACCTCATGCCTGTTGGTTGATCAGGCGCATCGTGAAAAACATGCCCCAAGTGACTACCACAGTTTGAGCAGGAAATTTCTATTCTTTGCATTCCGTGGCTGCTATCTTCTGTTAACACTACAGCATCCAAAGAGAAGACATTGTAGAAACTGGGCCAACCTGAACCTGAGTCGAACTTATGTTCACTTTTGAACAAACTTGCCCCGCAGGCCGCGCAAATATATGTACCGTCAGCTTTGTTGTGGAGCAACTTCCCTGTAAATGGAGCTTCGGTCCCCTTTTCGCGTAATATCTGGTATTGCGTAGCTGTTAGCCGCTTTTTTAGCTCTTTATCGGAGATTGCTTTAGTCGTCATTTCTTTACAGCATCAGTTGATTTTTTCTTGTCTAATTTATCTAGCCCAAGGCCTCTTACCACAAAATAAATTATAGCCGCGATCGTAATAAAGCTTATGAAAGCACTCAACACCGCACCCCAAGCCAGTCTGTTTGTGCAAACGCCGTCGACTGTGTCTAGGCAAAAGTATTTACTGCTTAGGCTGGAACTACCTGGTAAAAGCGCACCGATTATTGGGTTAACGATGCTGTTAACAATAGAGTTTACCAACACGGTAACGGCTGTCCCCATGGTCAGGCCGACAGCCAAACCAACTACGCCCTGCTCACGAATAAACTCCATAAAACCGTGCAGGGGTTTTCTTACCATTCGTTCAACCTTTTTTTCTTTTTCCATTACAACGCTTCCCATAGTCCAATTATATTTTATCTGGGGCTTCAATGTTAAGTATATACAGGCCATTTTTTAGAACCTCAGAATATTTTCTAACCAATACCAGGCGCTGAGTTTGTCTTTCTGCCCCAATTACACGATTTTTTTCGTAAAAACGGTTAAATTCCTGGGCCAATTCATACAAATAGCTACAGATGTGATGGGGCATGAGTTCACTAGCTGCTTTAGCAACCGCTTCGGGAAACTCGCTGATTTTCAGGATCAGCGAACGCTCGCCTGCTTCTATTTCATCGAGCTTAGAAACGGCTTCTGCGGTGGCTTTTTCTAATATTCCACAGGCTCTGGCATAGGCGTACTGCAGATACGGTCCACTATTTCCCTGCAAGCTAATCGACTCACCGACATCAAATATAAAATCACTACCCAGACGATGCTTTAAAAACTCATACTTCATCGCTCCTAAAACGATTGCACCCGAAGCCTTATCCTGAGGATAAAGTTCTTTTGTTTTTGCTTCGAGTTCGGAATGAAGGCCAACGAAAGTTTTAATGTTTCCGGTACGGCTGCTCATTTTGCCACTAGGGAATTTGACAACTCCGTGTGAAACATGCTGGATTTTGTCTGCCAAGCTGTTGTCTATTTCTTTTATAGCGGCTACTAAAACCGCAAAATAATCGTCTATTTCGTTGGCAGTAACAACAATAAACTTAGCTGCCTGGGGATAATCGCGTTCTTTGGCAAAGGCCAGGCCAATTTCTTTGGCCTCATATGTTGGGAGGCCCTTGCTACTAATAAATACGCGTGTATGCAGACCGACTTTTTCGCCTCTAAATATTATCGCTCCGTCACTTTCTTCGAAAACCTTACCGATGTTGCGGCGGACCACCTCCATGCCCCCGCCGGAAGTGTCACTCTCGAAGTAGTTTTTTTCGAATACTGCGCCAAGTGTGTGGTATATTCGTTCGAATTCTTCTAGGCTTTGTTGGCGACCTTCTGCGTAAACCTGAATGAGTTCTTGGTCCGATTTGTTGTAAAGCTCGGAATTTATTGCTTCGATTTCTTGCGTTGCTTGTTCATCCTCCTCTGCCGATTTAACCCCGTAAGCGTATGCCTTGAATAGCTCCTGACCGTTCTTTAGTCCGTAAACCGCCATGGCAATATGCAGACCAACATCGCCCTGGTATGTTACTTGATGGACCGTTGCTCCAGAGACTTCCAGCAACTTGCCAATAGCAACACCAACCGTGTTGGAATAGGCATGGCCGATATGAAACTCTTTAAATGGGTTTGGGTCGGTATGCTCCAGTACAATTTCTTGACCAGCAAGGGGTTTTGGAAACTCAGTCGCAGCAGATACCAGCTCAATCAGCTTTTCATCTGTCAAACGCAGGTTAATAAAGCCCGGCCCGGCTATACTAACCTCCGAAACAAAACTAATTTGCTGAAAACTTGGCGCTAACTGTTCAGCGATTTCTCTCGGCTGTTTGCCTAACTTTCCTGCCAGTTGCATAGCGACATTGGTTGAAAAATCGCCAAACTTCTCAGCTGGCCGTGTCAGATCGAGGACTAGGCCTACATCGAACAGTTCTCGGCAAGCTTTAGACAGCTCGGATTTTAGCTCTTCCATCCTGGTAGATATGATATCAGTCGTTTAAGGTTTCTGCTTGGACACGCCAAAAAACTGCCAAATTGCCATATATATCCCCCCTAGTAAAATAATAAAGAGTAGTGTCACGCTGTGAGCACTAGGATAGTTGAGCGGGTCAATCACCCTGTCGGTCACATTAAGAATTAACCCGCCTGGGTCGGCGACGATATCCCAAGTATTCCAGCGTAGATTGCGCCCCAAGTAGATTGCAAAACTAGAGAGAAAGATAATTAAAAAGACACACAAGTGAGCCCTTATTGTTCCTAGCCGTTTATATAATTCTTTGTGTATTATTAGCAAACTGGCAAAACCAACTGTAAATCCTGCAAAAACAAGACTACTCATCATCATGATATCGTATAGCTGGCTAACTTCACCATGCGACTCAACATGGATAAAATCTGTCAGTACATACCACGCGTTTGGTACAAA
>CAYUXQ010000041.1:0-3652 GCA_964448925.1 uncultured Candidatus Saccharibacteria bacterium
CGGATTGCCAGCACCCGCCGCAAAGACTTTAGAGGTAGAGGGGCCGAATTGCTCTCTCGACCGCTTCTGCCGTCGAACGGCAAAGTGAGCCTTTCACGGGCTCGACAACGAGCCTGCCATCGTTGAAAACGAGGCGTCCGATACCGTAGCAGCGGGCCAGCTGACAAAGCCTGACAACAAGGTCGTACTCACGAGAATTCTCGGGAGGGAATGACCCTATTTGCTTGCCTCGTCGACCACCAATGGAAAAGTCGATGATCAACTTCTTGCTCTTGCCCCGAAAGGTAGACTCCGGGAGCCAAAAAGTAAGTTGAGAGACAGGAAATACTGTTGTTGCTATTGTCGACATTTACATCTCCTTCTTTCGGGGGAGTGAAGCGCTAGTTTAGCGCTAGTACAACCAAGGCGTATGTTACGACATTTACTATCTTGGGGATAGCTTTTTCGTCGTCAACCCCGACCATGAGTCGCCGGCCCTGGCTGTAGGCGCTACCGACTCCTTCGAGCCGTAGCACCTGATCTTCGAGCTGAGCTTCGAGGCGATTGTTGAACCATCGAGGAAAGTCTCGAGAAACCCGGTGCCACCGCGGATCTAGCGTGGCCGTTTTTACTTTCTCGAGTTCGATTCCTGTCATTCTTTCTCCTTTCGAGATGTTGGCTCTAGGTCGCGAGCGAGCTCGCTGGTAACGATATTCCAAATATCCAAAACATC
This sequence comes from uncultured Candidatus Saccharibacteria bacterium, assembly GCA_964448925.1. GTDB lineage: Bacteria > Patescibacteriota > Saccharimonadia > Saccharimonadales > UBA10212 > JAYTJL01. Next base: position 713 of record CAYUXQ010000041.1, read on the forward strand.
GTCATGCTCGAGCGCTTCCGGCGCTTGCAGCCTAAAGCCGTTGGAGTCGTAACTCATGATCCAACCACTAGCTATCTGTTGTTCAGAAAGACGGGTATGGATACCGTGAACTACTGTTCCGAGCCCGATAGTAGTGAGTGTTGCTCCTCGCCAAGCTTTTGTTATGCCTTCACCAGCGGTAAAGCTGTGGCAATATCCGCTTGTACTGATACGCCAGTTGCTCGAAGTAATAACTTCAAGCGTTTGTCGATTGCCTGACAGCAACAGTCTTGCGTGTCGATCACCTAGGGCTATGTACAACCCGTAATCCGTCAATCTCACCTCCTTTTTCATGCATCTTTGGCGATTTCTTCACGGATCCGTTCAATGAGCAAGCTGTTGATTTCCCAGCTGGCTGCTCTTCTGGCGCACACCAGCACATACTCGTCGTACACTTCCGCCGTTTGTACGGCAGAGATATGCATCAGGCGGTTTTTTAGCCTGAGCTGCACAGTATGGCCGAGAACCATGCCATCTGGAAAGGAAAACTGCCTCCAGCGCGAGTTCTTATACACTGGCTGCTCACACCTCATCTGAAGTACTCTATCCTTCCGAGTGGTGATCACCTCACCTCCTTACGGATTTACTACTCTGCTTGTTAATGAGCACCAACAAAAGCAGCCGCTTCAAACGGTCGGCCCCTGTTGGAGCTCGCCGCGAGCAGAGTTTTGTGTGGTTACTCACACTTTATAATAAGCTTTAGCTCTTGTCAATCCATAGTTATCTGTTGGGTTTTGGTATAATTGTGTTAGAAATATGATCAAACTCTCTCGAGACGATGTATTAAATTTGGCTTCTTTGAGTCGACTGAAGTTGTCTAAAGAGGAAGTTGAAAGGTTTCGCGAAGAACTTTCTGAAATCCTTGAGTATGTACAAATTCTAGACAAAGTAGATACTTCAGGACTAGAACCTACCTACCAAGTTGCTGGGCTTACAAGTGTAACCCGATCCGACAAAATAAAGGGCTATCCTGCCAAACCAGCTGACTTACTAAAAAATGCGCCTGCAGTGCAGGATAATCAGTTTAAAGTTAAAAGGGTGCTGTAAGTGCCAGCTTGGGAACCAATAGAATCACTTGCCTCAAAGGTTCGTGCCGGAGAACTCAAAGCCACAGACCTAGTAAGTCGCTCATTAGCAAAAACTGAAGAAACACAAGATTACAATGCTGTTATTTCGGTAATGAGTGAGCGCGCGCTTGCACGAGCAACTGACATTGACGCTAAGCCAAGTGGCCGGCTGGCCGGGGTACCTTTTATTGCTAAGGATAATTTTTTGACTTATGGCGGAAAAACAACAGCTGCCAGCAATATGCTGAAACCATTCGAAGCACCTTACCAGGCAACTGCTATTGAGCGACTCGAGGCAGAAGGCGCAATTTGTGTTGCCAAAGCCAATCTGGATGCCTTTGCTCACGGTAGTAGTACTGAAAACAGTGATTTTTTTGTAACCAAAAACCCCCACGACAAAACTCGGGTCCCGGGTGGTAGTAGCGGGGGCTCGGCAGCGGCAGTGGCATTAAAATTGGCACCATTTGCGCTAGGAACAGATACTGGCGGCTCAATTCGTTTGCCAGCCAGTTTTTGCGGTGTGGTCGGTTATAAACCATCTTACGGTCTGGTTAGCCGCAGTGGCGTAGTTGCCATGGCCAGCAGTACTGATGTGGTTGGTCCGTTAGCTTCGACTGTGGCAGATGCAGCTTTAGTACTAGATGTAATAAGCGGCCGTGACGAGCTAGATTCCACAACCATAGAAAAAGACCAAGCTGGATACGAAATGGGCTCTTTGTCTAAATTGCATGGACTTAAGATTGGCGTAATCGAAGAATTCACAGGAGAAGGCCTGGATCCAGATGTAAAACAAGTGATCGATGATTCAGTTGAAAAAATTAAGTCTGCCGGGGCTGAAGTCAACAACATAAGTTTACCGAGTGTTAAATTAGCGCTAGCAGTTTATTACATAGTCTGTCCCGCCGAAGTCAGCAGTAACTTGGCCCGTTATGACGGCCAACGCTATGGCTATAGTTCAAAAAATTCCAATAACTTGCTTGAAAGCTACGAGCTGAGCCGCGAAGAAGGTTTTGGCGCCGAAGCCAAGCGTCGAATAATGATAGGCTCGCATGTGTTGTCCAGCGGTTACTACGAAGCTTATTACAAAAAAGCTCAAACGGTTCGAACTAAGCTAATCAATGAACTTAAAGTGGCATTTGAAAGTTACGATTTTCTGCTGGGACCAGTTTCTCCAAGTGTAGCCTTTAAAATCGGCGAGAAAACCGCCGACCCCATGCAGATGTACTTAGTCGATATTATGACGGTGGCGGCAAATATTGCTGGTACCCCAGCTATTAGCGTACCAGCCGGAACAGCTCGAAATTTGCCCGTGGGGCTCCAGCTATTAGGCTGGCAAGGACACGACCGACAGCTACTAGAAGCGGCTAATGCATTCGAAGGATTAGCATCATGATCTATTTTATTGTTGCCATAATAATTTTTGGCGTACTTGTTTTGGTGTTTATCAACCGGTTTGGCAGACATATGCCTACGCCGCTCAACAAAGAACATTACCGCCAAAGTTGGGCTGAACTACTAGACAAAGTTAAAACGCCAGAGGGAATGATAGTGGCTGTCATCAATGCCGATAAACTACTTGACGAAGCTCTTAAAAAACGCCACTTCAGAGGCAAGACAATGGGAGAACGGCTAGTAGCTGCTCAGAGAACATTGAACAACAACGACAGTGTGTGGTTTGCACATAAACTTCGTAATCGCTTGGTTCACGAGCCAAGCACACGGTTAAAAAAATCCGAAGCCCAAAAAGCATTAGCCGGCTTCAAACAAGCCTTAAGCGACCTAGGTGCCTTGTAAAAATGTCTAACTACATGCCAACAATCGGTATTGAAACTCA
>CAYUXQ010000042.1:0-230 GCA_964448925.1 uncultured Candidatus Saccharibacteria bacterium
AAACCCCGCCAAATGCGCCAGCAATATCGATTGAGCAAATGACTTCAAAACAATCTTTCGGTATATATTTTCCTATACCGATATGATTTACCTTGAAACTGAAATCAGGCTCCATTGGGTCGAACTCGTATTCAGCTAGCTTAAAGTTTGCAACTTCACACAGCCTTTTCGTAAATTCACTGTACTCGTAGAACATGCCACCTTGGCTTTCGACCCTAATTGCAGGCAGC
>CAYUXQ010000042.1:240-3600 GCA_964448925.1 uncultured Candidatus Saccharibacteria bacterium
TACGCTCCTTGCAAAAACAGTCAAAATTAATTTATTTGACCCATTCATAAACTTCTGGTGGGTCGGTTAAGTAAAATTCAGAGGGGCTGAAGTTCATCTCAAGTGATACTCCAGTATCGCTGAAATCATTATCTCGTAAAGTTGCCATAGTACGCTTATTGTATGATAAAAAATAAAAACGCTAAACTAGTAGTATAAAAACCAGTTGTAAGCCGATTGAATTGAAGTTTTACAATACCAACCCCGATCTGAAGGTGAATTTGCCATAGATTTTGAAAATAAGCTGAACCTTATTTGAATATAATCGCAAGGACATACTCAAACTATGAAAAAGTTGTTAAGCGCGCTTAAAAGACTGTTTATACCCAAACCAAAAAGTGAGTTGACACCGCAGGAAAAGCAGGCAATTGACGAGCAGGTGATAATCATCGACCCAATCACCCGCGATAAATAGCGTTAATTTACAAATAGCTACTGTGACTTAATGGTGTGGCGTTTGATAAAATAAACAGTAAATGAAACGGGTTGATTCTATTACTGTTGCCGAACTCTCGGAGATGGCAGCAAAGATGTATGGCGGACTTGTAAAGGGTGTAGCAGATGTTAAAAAGGGGATAGTTGTGCTCGATGCCGAAATGCATGCCGACGAAGAGCAGTTTCTTCTTGCAAATGGCTCATCGCAAGATAGTCTTTGGGGGTTTAATCTTTATCCTGGCAAATTCGGTACTTCTGGGTTTATTGAGTTCGATTCGATGATAAATATTAGACCAAGGCAACAAAATATGGACAGAGGAATCGGAAATAAAAAAATCAGAGACCAGATTGTTGCATTGATCAACAAGAAAGTTAAGCAATGAAGGCTCACCAAATAGATAGGGAAAAATGGTCTGAACTTTCGGTGTTTGATCAAATGGGCAATATTGGCAGTGAAGTCGGCCGGTCTTTAGCCGCCAAGCGCAGGGGTGACCAAGTAGCCGCCGATGCTGCAGTAGTAAGAGCTTTGGATTTGTTTGACGCGACAGCCGAAGTTTGGGCTAAGCAGAACACGGCAAGAACCAAAGAACTACTCAGGGCTAAAGAGCAGTACCTGTTGGAGTTTGATAATCCTGCTATCAGCAACGGTATAGAGAATTACTTTATGCAATTTGCTATAGCTAGCCGCCTACAAAGGTGAATAGCAGGCGATTGACGAGCAGGTGATAATCATCGACCCCATCACCCGCAACAAACAACAGCATTCTTGATATAGTAGTGGTTGAAGAAGCACCCCAAACAACGCGGACATTTGTACCGCCCAAGAGGAGTTCTTTATATCATCACAGCGATTACGACTGGTGTTTAATTACTAAAATAAACCCGGCAGGAGATAAAATTACCGAGTTGGATTTGAGGAGCCCGAGCTTTTTTATTTAGCTGGCTCTAGTTTTTTGACGCGTTTTTGCAAGGTCTTTACTTCGTCTTGCAAATGCTCGAGCTTTTCTGTTCTAATTTTAATAAGATTTACATCATAAGAGGTGGCTCTGGTAGCCAGGCTAACTGTACTCATATCGCTCTCTAATCTTTCTAGTCTTTCGGCCATTTTGGGAAGTTTTTTGACATTGTCTTGCATAGAGCCAACTGCTTCCATAATGGCATCAAATTTCGCGTTGAAATCTTCGATTAGTATTTCTGAGTAGTCTTTTTTGCTTGCCATATACCCTTATTTTAGCACCTTAATGCCTACAAAATTGTTGTGGAATAGTTAAGTATTAGGTTAATGAAATTAAACATGAAGAAGCTTGGACCACACGGTATTTATTACCAGTTAGCTTTAGATTTGCAGAGGTAACCCCTGCAAGATTCTTTAAAGAGGCTAAATACTGGTTATTTGTAGTAGTGGCGAACTTGGAAAAGCAGCCAAAAACCTAGGGCTGCTCCGATAAGCGCACCGATAAAACGACCAACACCGCCGTAGCTGGTAAAAATCATTACTATGCCGTAGGCGATATTTACTAAAACTCCGTAAAACAACAGAGTCCAACCCGAAAGTTTGCGGGCTTTTAGCCCCGAAAAAGCTGCCAGGTAAATAATGCCTTCTACCAGCAAAAACAACATGCCAACCCAAACCGCAATAGTCAGACGGTCTCCAACTGCTGGGCCGCCGTATGCCTGGCTAATCTGGTTGGCGTAGTTGACTAAATTGTTGGCAAGGTGCGCCCAGTGCCACATCCAATAAACCGACAGTAGCGACAAAATGCCGCCAATCAGTGCCGCCCACGGCGCAATGCTTACCAAAAATTCTTTGGCACCTTTGGGCAGCTGAGGGGCTTTTTTGCCAAAAACATCGTCTAGCGATTTTATTAGTTCTTCCATGTCTTTTTAGGACCTCCGTTATTACTTCTTAGAATCATAGAACCATATTGTAAATAAAGCAATAACTTTTGTCGGCATAGTAGTATCAACGGTTGAGTCAGACCTGTCTGGGGTTGCAATTAAATACTAAATGTTATAAAAATTAGTTAATGTTTTTAGAAAAAACCGAAAAGGAAAAAGCACCTTTTAAAGTAACTCTTACTTCTGTCGAAGAGTGCGAAGTGGTCAGTGCTGCATTTTCTGAGTTTATTCACAAAAAAGCGTTGGTAGCAAATTCAGCAAAAGGCAGATTGGTCACAAAGCTGGCCGCAATAGAAATAAGCCGACCGGGCTTTTATATACCGTCCACCGAATATATAACTAGTGTGCTCGATAGGTTTCATGAAGATACAACCGAAGTTGTAGCTTCTATCCCAGACACCTCACATGTACCAGCCTTTGCCAACAAATACATAGCAAAGCGGACCAAACTAGGCTGGCTAGCATGCCAGCTATCGCAAGACATTTCTGAAGCTGCTGACCAGCTGCTAGGCGAGGCTGACAAACCAGAAGATGCTGACAACCCTTGGCCTAGCCTAGACCAAAGCGAAGCATTTAGGATTTTTCGTGCCCAATTAGACGCTTTTGACGGGTTCATATAGCAGTTCGGGTCAGCAAAAAAAGAGTTTTTTTAAAAAATTTTCAAAAAGCAGTTTTTTTTGAACTGCTTGTGGTTGCATTGGGGTGGTTTTAGAGCATAATTTACTTCAATGAAAGAGCCGCATGTTGGCAAGCTGTCCCGTGAACAGTACGAACAGGGAAAGCCCAGCCGCCTTTACGCTGCAGACTTACAAGAGAGGCAGTGGTATTTGGCAAGGGGTACCGGGGAAAGCGCCAGAACGCTTGGCGCATATGCACTAGAAGCCTTGATGGAACTGGTTGCCTTAAAGCCACTGGACGATTTACACGAGGTGCATGTTAGGCTACTGGACCAAGACGGCCAAGTTGTAGGCGAAGGCGAAACGATCT
>CAYUXQ010000043.1:0-3442 GCA_964448925.1 uncultured Candidatus Saccharibacteria bacterium
TTTTGTCTAGATATTCAGTTGTAAGAGGTGTACCCATAATTTTATGGTTTTCTGGGAAGTCTCCCTTAATTCTTAACAACAATATCTTAAATCAGCTGAGCTCAAAAAAACTTAAACTTTTATTCAAATGTTCTTGAATTTTACCATTTATTCACAATTTTGACAAGTATTTAAAAAACACTTTTTTGAGGGTTTTTTGAACAATTAGCGATTAAAATGGAAGTGAACAACATCGCCGTCTTGCATAACGTATTCTTTGCCCTCCATCCTTAACCAGCCTTTTTCTTTAGCTTGTACGTATCCGCCGGCTTCTAGAAGTTTATCCCATTGAATGACTTCGGCGCGAATGAATCCTTGTTCAAAATCGGTGTGAATTACACCAGCAGCTTGAGGGGCTTTTGTGTCAGCTGGGCAAGTCCAAGCCTTGCTTTCTATTTCACCAGCTGTGATGAAAGTAATCAAGCCGAGTGTTTTGTATGCTGAGGAAATAATTTTATCTAAACCGCTTTCATTAAGTCCAAGCTCTTTTAAATACTCAAGGCGGTCTGCTTCTTCTAGTTGCGCAAGCTCGGTTTCCAGTTTTGCATCTACTATTATTACATCACCAAATTTGCCGCCAGAGTTGTCGGTAAGAGTGGAAGTGTCTATCTCTTTACCATCTTCAGCTTCGTATTTTTTACTGGACATATTGTAAGTCGCGTTGGCTGCTAACAAAAAAGGTTTTGTAGTTAGTAGCTGAACATCCTTAGAAGCAGATTTTTCTTCGTCCGTAAGCGCCACAGTATTTGCCATCTTGCCGGCTTCAAGAGTAGTTTTATATTTCTCCAAAACTCCCTGACGGATTTTTGCATCGCGGTCGCCAGATTTGACTGCTCGGTTGTTTGATTCAAGTCGTTTCTCAACATTTGCTAAATCTGCTAACTGTAGTTCAATACCAATAGTGTCTATGTCGCGCTTGGCATTCACTGAGCCGTTTACGTGGATTATGTCATCATCTGTAAAAAGGCGAGCGACCTCTAAAATAGCATCTACTTCGCGAATGTGACTTAAAAATTGATTACCCAAACCTTCACCTTTGTGAGCGCCGCTAACTAAGCCAGCGATATCTACGAATTCAATTGTCGTTGGCACAATTTTGGCAGATTTTTCTTGGACAGCAAGCTTCTCAAGGCGATCATCAGGTACAGCAACAACACCAACGTTTGGGTCGATGGTTGCAAAAGGGTAGTTCGCGGCTTCAACCTGCGATTTAGTGATAGCGTTAAATAGTGTGGACTTGCCTACATTTGGCAAGCCGACGATTCCGATTTGAAATGACAGTGTATCTATATTTAATTACTGTCTAATTTTAAAGCATTTTAGTTATGGTTTCAATACCCCTAGTATTGACTTTTTGCTTATTTATGGTATATTTGTATATCTTTTCATCAAGAAAAGTTCCCAAGCCACGGGGAGTGGCAAGTTTGAAAAATTCGGGCAAAGAGCCCGAGGAGGATATAATGAACAAATTTGGAGATTTGACTTTTAACGAAGCTGTAACGGCTGCAAATTTACTTAATGGCACCACTGGCATCAAAGCCGTTCTTGGCACGAAAAAATCCGAAACCGTCAAATACGGTAGAATGACTTTCGGCAAGAATGAAGCCTTGTATAATATCCTTGGCGGTGAGGAAATCGTAGAGGCTATCCTGCGTGGCGAGAAGGAAATCAACCTGACCGACGCTATAATCAAGTGGTTCGATAAGCACGGTCGCCGCATTCCGCCTCGCATCTTGCAGGCAGCGGTGACCGATGCAAATCGCAGCTTCTACCTGAAGCAGCCGAAGCTCAACTATGCCGAGCTGCTGGCTCGCATCGTGGACTGCTTCGCACTCAAAGAGGCGATTTCGGCAGACGAGTTCGAGAACCGTGCCGAGACCATTCTGGAAGGTTTGCGTGCTGACGAGAATACCCAGCTCATCACTAACGGCGTTCATTTGCCGTTCTATCTGCCGCAGACGCAGGTGGCTGACTACGGTAAAGTGTTGGACGAGGTGTTTTTGCCTGCCGTCGAGCGAAGCTACAAGGTAGACTTTCCTAAGCGGAGTTTTAATAACTACCGCAGCGGAACGCTCGCCAACCAGACTACTATCGTGGAAGGCTCTCGTCACGAACAGCTCGTGGAAGCGATGCGGCAAGGCAATGTGGTCGGGATTTACTCCCCGAACTGCTTGCAGGGCTTCAGTGTTCACGCCGACCGTGAGCAGATGACCAGCCTGCCTGACAAGTTCTTGCTTGCTGGTGGTTTCGACGCTGCGGCGTCAATGGTTGCCCATCCCAAGACATTAGCACGGGATAGCAATACGCCGTTGCTCGACCTCGCAGCTATGCAGTGGCAGTCGTCTGGCAACTCGCTTTGCTTCAACGCCCACGGCGACAACCTCAGCTTCGGCCACAGGGGCGACCTCGGCTCTGCCGACGGCCTTTGCGCTGGCGGGCTGTCGGTTATCGGGTAGTGTCTGACAAGGGAGTTCCTCTTATGGGGAACTCTTCTTATTTTAGAGAGCGTTGCCAGTCACCCAGCATTCGACCAATTTCCGGCCATAAGAAAAGAAGACAGGGATAATCTTGGCTCAAATAGCAGTAATCGCTTGTCAGTTTGTAATAGGATCTTTTGATGTAACTTTTTGTATTGTTTCTGAAAATTTTTATGATACCTAATCTCCACTATTTTTTCAGAGATTTAATCATTGATTTTACATTCCCAAAGCTAGGGGAGAGGTTTTTTCCTCGTTTAGCGTCATGTAATATACGAGTTAGACTTTCTTGTGTTTTTTTGTTGAATTTTAGGCCAACTTCAAATTCTCCATCAACAAACGCTTGGGTGGCCATTTTTAAAACAGCAGACAAATTTGTGCCTTCTTCCGCAGCTTTTTTAGAAGCTCTATTTTTTAATTTTGGGTCAACTCTAAACACTACTTGAGTCGTCATATATAAGTTTAATTAATGTATAATAATTGTATTACTTTTGTATATATATGTCAAATACCAGAGCACCTCGGGTTTTGAGGTGTTTTCTGGTATTTGATTATATCCGTATGGACAAAAGCTTTCAAAAGTGTTACACTGCATTTTGCAGAAAATCTTAGAAAGAGGGTATTAGTCCATGCAAAAATTTTGGAGATTAAAATCGCCAAAAAACAAAAGTGAGAACGTGCCTTTGAGGGAAAATTCTCATTGGAAGAAGTTAGAAGAAATTATTCATACTTCTCAACAAGCCAACAAAAAAGAACTACACAAAAAAAGGTCATGGATTGGGGTTTTATTCTCATAAATCCCACGGGGTAAGTTACAGAACGATTCAATAAACCGAATCGTTCCTTTTTATTGACAATCCTGCCACCGTTCATTTATAATAGTTTTTATAACTCAGCAGTTCCGAGTTATGGGCAGTAAAAATCTA
>CAYUXQ010000044.1:0-3019 GCA_964448925.1 uncultured Candidatus Saccharibacteria bacterium
GGCGACGGCGACGCCGAAAGTCTATCAGATATGTTTCAGACCGATGCAGCAATTAACGAAGGTAATTCCGGCGGACCGCTAGTAAATGTAGACGGTGAAGTTATTGGCATCAATACGGCTGTTGCCAGTAATTCGCAAAATATTGGTTTTGCCATACCGATTAACGATGTTAAAGGTTTGGTAGAGGGCGTGCTATCCACTGGCAAACTACAGCAACCTTTCCTGGGAGTGCGATATGTCTCGCTGACCGATGACTACGCTTACCGCTACAATCTGGATGTTAAACGAGGAGCTTACATAGTGCCGTCTAGCGGAGCAGGACAGTCTGTCGTTAGCGGCAGCCCTGCCGAAAAAGCCGGTCTTAAGGAGAAGGATATAATTACTAAAGTTGACGGTAATTTGGTTGACGAAAATACTAGTCTAACTAGCTTGCTTGCCAAACACAAAGTCGGCGACACCGTAAAACTTACGGTAGTAAGAGGTGACAAAACCATAGTCCTAACAGCTACCCTTGAAGCCGCCCCAACATCTCAATAAATCCTAGAACTTTACTTGCTGCCACCTTTTTTTAGTAGCCAATAAACCCCGGCGCTGATCATAACAATTATAAAAATGGCGTCGTTGGCGTTAACCAAGTGAAAAATAATGGCCATTAATAGGAACCAAGCGGCCAGTACACCCAAAATAATTCCGGCTGCTACAAAATAATCTCTTTTTGTGAAATTGTGCATTACTATCTTGCAGTATAACAGGGAAACTCAGACGATTTGTTTTGCTTCTAGGGTGTCACCCTGGAAGCCTTGGACTAAATGGACAGGTATTAGTTCGCTTAGCCTTTAGTAGAGTGATTCGAAAACTTGAACAAAGTCATTGGTGCGGCGGTGGGTATAGCCAGCTGTCTGGGCAATAAATGACAAATTAATGTGCTGATTGGGCAGAGATTCGGTTAAAACATATTTAGGCTTTTCAAAAGATTGCACTAAGTGGAAAAATAACCTACGGTAGCATTCCAAGCCGTCGCCACCCCCAAAAATGGCTAGGTCGGGTTCGTGTCGAGCAGCTTGGTTGATTTGGTAGCGAGCCGGCACATAGGGTAGGTTAGCCAAAATAACATCAAATCCATGACGCACACCGCGCAGCAAGTCGGTTTCCATTAGTAGAATATCAACCTGGTGTTTTTTGGCGTTGCGTGCGGCCACCTTAATGCAGCCAGAGTCGATATCAGTAGCTATCACCCTGGAGCCAGGCCTTTCTAATTTGGCGGTAATTGCCAAGGCTCCACTACCGGTGCCAACATCGGCAACAGAGGGCCGCATGGGCAAGCCGCGCAGCCATTTAAACTCCTCAATCATGGCCTCGGACTCTGGCCGCGGTTGCAAAACACGCCTATCTACGAAAAACTCCCGACCGTAAAATTCGGTTTTTTTGCGGATATAAGCTAGCGGTTCGTGCTTTTTTCTTCTTTCTAACTTCAATTTCAGCTTTTTCAAGGAAGGTTCTTGAAAATGAAATTCTAGGTGTGAGAGCAACCAAGCGCGGTCGCGTTTTAGCTCATCTTCTAACATAACTAGTGTGTCCAGCCGAGCGGTCCCGATTCCGGCGGCTTCCAGGCTGGCTGTCGCTTCATTTAGCAGAGTACCGATATTCATGCTTCGTCTTTCAGTAGTTCTAGTTCGCGGGCTTGCAAGGCGGACATAATATCGCCAATGTTGCCATCAAGCGCAGCCGGTAAATTGGAACGAGAATAGTTGATGCGGTGGTCGGTTATACGGTCCTGCGGAAAATTATAAGTACGGATTTTTTCAGACCGGTCGCCACTGCCGATAAGTTTGGACCGAGCATCGCTTAGCTTTTTTTGTTCGGCTTCTATTTTAGCCGCCAGTAGGCGCGACCGCAGAACTCCCATAGCTCGCTCGCGGTTTTTTATTTGAGATTTTTCGTCTTGCATACTCACCACAATTCCAGTTGGCAGGTGAGTAATGCGCACCGCTGAGTCGGTGGTATTGACTGATTGCCCGCCGGGGCCGCTACTACGAAAAACATCTATCTTTAATTCTGCCGGGTTAATCTGTATGTCTGTTTCTTCTGCTTCTGGCAGTACGGCCACAGTTACGGTACTAGTATGAATTCGGCCTTGAGATTCGGTGACCGGCACGCGCTGTACTCGGTGCACACCAGCTTCAAATTTGAGATTTTTGTAAGCTTCGGCACCATGCACAGCAAAAATAACTTCTTTATAGCCACCAGCTTCGGCGGGGCTTTCACTAAGAAGTTCTTGTTTAAAACCATTTTTTTCACACCAGCGGCTGTACATGCGAAACAGGTCGCCAGCAAATAGAGCCGCTTCGTCACCGCCGGCAGCAGCCCGGACTTCTACAACCGCTTCGCGTTCATCGTTCGGGTCCTTAGGTAGAAGCAAGTCCGATACCTGAGACCTGACACCTGAATATTGCTTATTAAGGTCGTCAAGCTCAGATTTGGCCAGTTCAGCCATCTCACTATCGTTGCCGTTGGCCAGTACAGCTGCTTCCTCTATTTGTTTTTCCAAGTCGTTAGCTTGGTCGAACAGATTGATGAGCCTTTCTAACTCTGCCTGACGACGGGCTAGGGCAGGGTAACCGGGCGAAGAAAACACCGAAGAATCCTGCAATTTTTTCTGCAGTTCGGTGTATTCTTGCCTTAAATTTTCTTCTTTTTGTTCCATCCTTGATATTTAGTAAATAAAAACTCCTCTTACCAGTTGAGGAGGTTTGAAGCAGTCAACCCTAGCTATTCTTGAGCGGTATTGGCGTTTGCAGGTTCTTTGACTGATTTTGGATGACTTTTTTGCTCAGTAGCCGTAGTTGAAGGGCGATTAACTGGCTTAGTGAGCCTAGCGCCAAGTTTTTGAGTTTCTGTTTTAGCCGTTTTCTTTGCCTTTGGTTTAGCAGCTACTTTGGCGGCTTTAGCTTTAGCGGCGGCTTCGCGGCGGGCTTTGAATTTGTCTACCCGGCCTTCAATATCTACAATGCGCTCTTCT
>CAYUXQ010000045.1:0-2722 GCA_964448925.1 uncultured Candidatus Saccharibacteria bacterium
TCTCCTCTGCGCAGAGTACGCTACTTACTCCTTTTTGGCAAAATTTTTGACTAAATTATGAAAGGGCCGCCCGTGGGCGACCCCTTATCCCTTCAACTTGCCTGCACCCACGCTGGGGAGTGGAACTTTATCTCCAGGTGGCTATGCTGAACTACGCCCACAAACTCCACGGTAAAACGTGAGAAGTGGCCAAACTGATACTGGATCAGTTTGGTACAGCCCCGACTTACGGCTTGTTCAGCCGTTTGGTGTGCAGCTTGGTAGGACTGCTCCGCTGCCTTCTGCACCGCCAAGTATGGTACCGGGCTAAGACAGGAGTAAATTTCAATCCTGTGCCATACTTCCGCCTTGGCCAGACCAGCGAAAGCAAGTGTGAGCAGAACTGCCAAACTAAGTACTAGTGTTCTGGACATTTAGCCCCCCTAATTAAGAATCGCGTTCGCCCATTTCTGAGCATACTCCATTAGTAAATCCGCGCAAGGTGTTACACTAATAATAATGCTCAATCCTTTTCCGATTCTCTATCTAGCCCCCCTCGGTTATTTTGTGCTGCGCTCTTTGGTCGGCCTCTCACTGCTGTGGCTAACCCTACGTCACTACCAACAACGACAATCTTTGGCTCGAGTATTGATAATTTGGTGGTGGCGCTGGGGCATAGTTTCCACATGGCTCCTAATTATTTTTGAACTTGGTGTTGGTTTGGCTTTAATTTTTGGTTTTTATACGCAAATTGCCGCTCTGCTACTGATCCTGGCTTCTTTAAAAATGATTATTTTGCACAAACATTTTATTCACCCTGCTCTACCAAGTCGTTTAGCTTATCTACTCTACCTAGCGGCTGGACTTTGTCTCTTGGTGACTGGCGCTGGCGCCTTCGCTTTTGATTTGCCACTATAGATAGCTCACCACCGACCCTCAGCTTAAAAAACCACTGTTTAAAGTAACTAAACAACCCACTATCCGCCCACCAGGACTCGAACCTTACAGGTTCAGTACCCCAATTGGATAATTTATATCGCTTCGCTTATAAATTATCTCAATCGGGCTTCGAGTCCTTGACTCTAACCTGGGACCCTCGGCTTAACGGCGTTCGACAGTCTCCCCAGACTGTCTCACCTCCACCATCTGGCTGATGTTGTCATTTTTTAACTAAACAACCCACTGTCCGCCCACCAGGACTCGAACCTGGGACCCTCGGCTTAAAAGGCCGCTGCTCTACCGGCTGAGCTATGGGCGGACGGTAGGTTTTTTAAGTGGCCAAACTATAACATAGTCTGACGAAAAATCTAACCCTAAACTTAGAGGGAGAGGACCCAAGTTTCCAGAGCGGTATCAATGTCACGTACCCCGCCGTGCCCGTCGTGGTAAACCGCTAAAAGCGAGGCTGAGAGTTCTTCCAATTCGTCCTCTTTAAAAACAGACAGAGCGCGCTTAGCCTTCGAGTAGGGATAATCCTTCATGCCGGCCTCGGCGGCCGATTTCGTTAGTTTAGCCAACCGTAAACTTTTAAGCTGCCACCATAGAGTACCAATAATCTCTTCCGTCGACAGCCCGGCTACCCTAGCTTCTTGTAATTGTAGCCAAAGTTGCTTCTTGTCTTTTTTAAGCAGTGATTCGGCTAAAGTAAAAACATTATAACGCTCACGGGCAATAGCCTTAGCTTCAAACATTTCTGTGGCCTGCTTTTGGTACAACCTTTTTTCATCCGCCAAAAGCGGACCTTCGATAATGATGAAGGCGTGGGGAGATAAAGCCATTGCCTCAAGCTGAGCTTCCACCTTCAATATGGGTGATAGTCGCCCCGGCCTCCTTGAGCAGACTAATTCGAGCCAGGGCTTTTTGTCGCACCGCTCCCAAATCGGTCCCAAAGTAGAGTTCGTACATTAGCCCTATTATGCCATTTTTTTGAGGTCTGCCCAATTCGGTCCTACCTCTACGTCACAAAGAATTGGCACGCCGTGGGTCTTCTGCTTAGACAAAACGCCCTCCATAATTTTCTGCAATTCCCTGGCTTCGCTTTCTAAACAATCGTTCCTGATTTCAAATACTAACTCGTCATGTACTTGAAGTAACATTCGCACTGCATTATCGCAGCGGTTTTGAATATGCTGATGGACAGCAATCATAGCCAACCGCATCACATCAGCCGCTGTACCTTGCACCGGTGCGTTAATGGCCATCCGCTCAGCACTGGCCTTAATGAAAGGGACACTGGAAGTAATACCGGGGAAATGTCGGCGTCGACCAAACATAGTAGTTGTGTAACCATGCAAACGAGCGAAATCTTTAGTCTCCTCGAGATATTCGGCCAGACGAGTGAAGGTAGTAAAGTAGGCATTTAAAAACTCTTGAGCTTCTTCCCGACTAGTGCCTTCACCGAGGTTCTGACGCAGAGCCACCACGCCCATGCCGTAGAGAATACCGAAATTTATCACCTTTGCTTTACGGCGCATTTCACTGGTTACTTCACTTTGTTTAACCTGGAAAACCCGAGCGGCTACACCGGCGTGTACGTCCTCGCCGTGTTTAAAAATTTCAATCAGAGCCTGATCGCCCGAGAGGATAGCCGCCACCCGTAATTCAATTTGCGAATAATCAATCGAGACTAGGGTGTAACCGGGACTGGCAACAAAGGCCCGCCGGATTGATTTACTCTCCTCCGTCCGTACCGGAATATTTTGCAGGCCGGGATTCTGTGAAGCCATCCGCCCCGTTACGGCTC
>CAYUXQ010000046.1:0-2608 GCA_964448925.1 uncultured Candidatus Saccharibacteria bacterium
AATCTTGGGTATCGCAGCCGTTAACCCGCTACCCATAAGTAGTTTGACAAGTGACCAGGAGGAGGGGGATACTTTAAAGGTACTCGTAGAACACATAAAATATCATGCCGAAAATAAAGTCAGCCAAAAAATCAAAAAAAATAAAGCAAACCAAACTTTCCAGAACCAACATGGTGCTATTTGCTTTGGTATTTGGGGCCTTTGGTGGGTTTTTGTTGTTTAAAAGCTTTGCATCTAGCGTAACAACATTCGGATCATTTGAAGGTGGGAATTTATCTGAATATGCCGATTCTAGCTGTGGCGGCAACAATGTCTCAATAGTAACTAGTCCGGTAAGAGAGGGCCGTTATGCTGGCTTTTTCCAAGCCGACCAAAACACCCAATGCTACGGCGATACTTCGATGGTAAGATTACATATGCTAGGTTTTCCGTCTGGTACTGGAGTTAATATGAACTCTGGCTCGACTTTTTGGCGTGCTGTATCTTTAAGAATACCCGCTACTAATACTAATTCCGGCAGCTTTATACTGCCAGAAGTCCACCAGAGCAATGATTCTACTGGTTGCTATGGCCCGGCCCCATTTAACTTATTTGCCAATAGTGGACGGTGGCAGTTGGTTATCAGAGGCTATGACGACTGTTCGAGTGGTACTTTTATTTCTAACATCTTTGGGGCTCCTAACTCAACTTGCGATAGTTCGACACGCATTTGCCACTCCTTCGTTGGTGCCAGTGACAATATTCAAACTGATCAATGGTATGATTTTTTATTAGGCTGGCATATGGCCACCGATAATACCGGTTGGTTTGAAGCCTGGATGAATGGACCGGGTACTGGTGGTAAATCAATCAATATTGTGCCCAGAACAAGTATGCCAACTAGTTATCCAGCAACGAATTACCCTATGGATAGCATTTATTACAATATTAATAGCTCCCAAACCAAAGCCTATTATGATGGCGGAGCCTACTCTGACGACTTTAATGCTCTAACGGCTTGGCAGAACACATTCACGCATAGTTGGGAGGGTGCCACAACCGATAACAACACACCCACAATCACCCAGAGCATCAAAGCTGGTGATACATTGTCGGGTATAGTCACATGGGCAGCCAACACTTCGGCTACAAATATTTCTAAGATTGAATTCGCAATGGACTCTAACACTAATAATTTTACAGACGACACCGCGCCATTTTCTAGAACACTAGACACCACTACACTGTCTAACGGAACACATAATCTGGGCTTAACCGTTACTCTAGATGATGGCGCTGTACTTTGGGAGCCTTATCAAACTGGCGAAGTGACCGTAAATAACATAGCAGCCCAGACCAAACCCGCCGATCTAAACAACGACGGTATAGTCAACATCACTGACCTAGCCATGCTGCTCAACAAATGGGGCACCGCTGACCAGACTGCAGATATAAACCAAGACGGTATTGTTAACATCTTTGACTTAGCTACGCTACTCAACAAGTGGGGCTCTTAAGTTTTTATTTATAACCTGCTCTTGTAACTAGCGCTTGTATGCCGCAAAAGGTCTTTTGCAACATAGAGTTACTCTTGGCTGAGTTTTACAGCACCAATCTTGGGTATCGCAGCCGTTAACCCGCTACCCATAAGTAGTTTGACAAGTGACCAGGAGGAGGGGGATACTTTAAAGGTACTCGTAGAACACATAAAATATCATGCCGAAAATAAAGTCAGCCAAAAAATCAAAAAAAATAAAGCAAACCAAACTTTCCAGAACCAACATGGTGCTATTTGCTTTGGTATTTGGGGCCTTTGGTGGGTTTTTGATTATCCACTCTTTTGCTGCTGGTAGTATTACCTGGCGCGGCGATTTTGAAACAGGCAACTTTAGCCAATTTTCTTGCGGTGTTCAAGCTAAATCATCCGACAGAGTCTCCATCACTTCGACTATAAAAAGGCAGGGCAATTATGCAGCGCGGTTTCATGTTGAACCCGGAGACAACAATGTAGCCGGTAGCGGCGACAACGGTGAGAGGGCAGAAGTTTGCGGTGATGCTCCAAGTCCAGGTACTGATATTCAGGAAGATAAAGAACAATGGTACGCCTGGTCTACAATGTTCCCGTCAGACTTTAACTACGACTCATCTGGAGCCTGGAATTTTTGGACACAGTTTCATAACGAAGGCGCCACTGGCCAAGCCAATGTAGGTTTTAACTTTACTACTAGCGGCACACCCAAGCTAAACCTAAGGGTTATGGGCCAGAACGCATCTTCACCGACTCAAACGAACTACCCACTAGTTGATTTCACTAGAAACAAATGGTACGACATAGTCCTTCATATTAAATGGTCTTCGTCGCCGTCGGCTGGTTTTGTTGAGGTTTGGGTAAATGGTCAACAAGTTACGCCAAAAACCAGTGTGGCTACTTTATATGCCGGCCAAACTGCTTACTGGAAGCAAGGGTATTACCGTTATGCTTATTCTCAACCAACTACGCTTTATGAAGATGGCGCCCGACTGGGTAATTCTTATGATGCAGTTATTGCGGAGTTTCCCGACTGGGGAGGTGACGGTGGCGGCCCCGTGACCCCTACTCCAACAGTTTCATTATCGGCTAGCCCATCGT
>CAYUXQ010000047.1:0-732 GCA_964448925.1 uncultured Candidatus Saccharibacteria bacterium
ATTTTTCTTGGTTAGTTGCCAGATAGCAGCGCAAGCCTTGTTTTCTTAATTGTTTTATGAGTTTAATAAGTTTAGTATTCGGGTTGTTTTCTGAACTAAACCACTGGTCTAGTAATTCATCAACGCTGCCGTCTAGTTGCCAAGTATCGTGGTGCCTTTCTATCGACTCTTTCAGATCGGCTTCACCGACTAGTGCCCGCTGAAAATCATCAGCAAAAAACGGTTGTATTGTTTCAGGGTTAAAATTTTTTGCTCTGGCGTACCGCAAAGAAAACGGCTCACTTGGCGTAATGGTTACGCCATCTGCGTCAAAAATAATTGCTTTATATCTGCTCATAATCTTAGTTAATTATAACAGATTTTATCTGTGCATAGTTTACTTGCAACACGTAGTAGCTTTGACGCTCTGCGCCTTACCGTTCATTCGCCGATAATTACTTGCCCTAGCCGATTTTTTTTGTTCTAGAAAAAAGTCAGCCCTGTCGAATCGGCTGCCCAAAACACAGAATTGTAGTAGAATGAAGTAGTGAAACTATACCTCTCATCCTATCGTCTTGGCGATTACACCGACAAACTCAAAGAGCTTGTTGGCAAACCAAACGCCAAAGTTGCCGTATGTGTTAATGCTCTTGACTCTACACCGGACGAAGTCCGTAATGGTGTTGTTCTAAAACGAGAAATCGAAGACATGCAAAGTCTGGGTTTTGCACCCGAAGAGCTAGATTTACGTGA
>CAYUXQ010000047.1:742-2344 GCA_964448925.1 uncultured Candidatus Saccharibacteria bacterium
AATACGACCTTATCTGGCTCAGTGGCGGTAATGTATTCTTGCTAGCCAAAGCTTTTAAGCAAAGTGGTTTCGCGGATGTATTTGAGAAGTTAGTCAAAACTGAAAAGATTGTCTACGCCGGTTACAGCGCAGCCTTTTGTGTGCTTAATGATTCGCTCAAGGGCGTTGAATTGGTGGACGACAAAGACGCCCAAGCCAAAGGTTATGAGTCAGGTGAGATTTGGCAAGGTATAGGCTTGATAGACTTCTACCCGATTGTTCACTTTCGCTCTAATCACCACGAATCTGACGCCGTCGAGAAAGAATACGAGTTTGTTGTAAGCAACAACATCCCTCACAAGACCTTCAAAGACGGCGATGTGTATCTCGTAGACGGTGAGCAGCAGACGGTACTAAACTAGCCGGCGAAGTAGACGGCGAGCAATTCATCGCTGAGGATTTGCAGCGTATCAAGAATTACTGGCTCGTTTGTTTGACCGTAGACAAGTGGCAACTCTGTGCAGGCTAAAATGACTGCGTCGAGTTTGTTTTGTTCCTTGAAATTAGCAACCATGCGGCGAAACTTACTGCGTTCAGCCTCTGACAGACTGCCGCCAAGCTGTTTATAGATGTATTCCTCGACTATTTTAGCCAGTGTTATATCTGGCCTGATAATTTCGGCAATATCACCTATCGCTTCATCATATAGTGTAGAGGTGAGGGTCGTCGGTGTTGCCAGCAGACCTACTCGCTTGAAACCTGCAAGCTCAATGCGTTTTTTAACTAACACTGGGATTGGTAGAAACGGCACCTTGGTTACGACCTGTAATTCAGGTAGTAAGATGTGTGCAGTATTGCAAGCAATGCCATTAACGGTACAGCCAACTTGCTCAAGCAGCTTTGTACGTTCAATGAGTATTTGCTTGGCTTTGGATAGCTCGTTTTTATTTGATATGAACTTGGGCACGGGAACATTAAGCAGGACGATCTCTGGATAGTCATCGTCGACAGCAGCAGGTGTATATTTCTGCGTACCTTTGATCAATAACTCATACAGCTTTGCGCTGGCTTGTGGACCCATGCCGCCAAGTATTCCTATGGCGGACATAATAGTCTCCTAAATTAGGTTTAGATAAATAGAAAATTCAAAATAGTATGTAAGATAAAAAGGGCATTAAGCCCAATGCACGAGGTGATGAGCAAACAGAGATATAACTGGTAGGAATTTGTTGCTCAAATTCATATAGTGTATTGTATCAAATAATTAGTATTATGTCAACATATTATCATACTTTTTGTAAGCACTCCCCTATTAGTGAAGTGCGTGAAAATATGAGCAATCGACCGGCTACTAGACCTATAAACATTGCTCGTAAGTCTTGGCTCGCTTATAGAGCCTCGTCCATTCAAATCAATATCCCTACAGATCTGCTCCGCTTCATCAGTGTAGCCATTCATAACTAAAAAAGGTTTGACATCTAGTAACTTTATTAGTGACTTAATAGCCCTGTAATGGCTTAGAAGGCCCTTACTATAAAAAGTACTTTTTTCATATCATTAATCTTATTTTACTCGAAAGTACTGCTCTTCGAGATATTGAGTTGCTTCTTGAACCGAATAAAA
>CAYUXQ010000048.1:0-2328 GCA_964448925.1 uncultured Candidatus Saccharibacteria bacterium
TACACGGGACACAATACTCCTCCTTTCCGCTATCCTTATCCTATTTCCGAAAGTACGCTGAATGCATGATACCACGCTAGTTGCTCGGCTGATAGAGGGCAACTACCCTGACTATAAAAAATTAATTCCTACCAAATTCTCAACAGTTGCTAAAATGTCTCGTGCTGATTTTATTAGTATCACCAAAGTATCGAGTTTATTTGCACGCGAAAGTGCCGGCAGCGTAACTATCAAAGCCGAGAAACCCAGCGGTAAAGTTAGTATCAAGGCAATAGCTTCTCAATTGGGCGAGAACACCGCAGAGGCCAAGGCCGAAATACAAGGCGGTGGAGAAGTAACACTTAACTCCAGGTATCTGATAGAAGCCCTAAGTGTTTTTGAAGGTGAAGAAATTGAATTTTGTTTTAACGGCAAGCTAGAACCATGTATTTTGCGCAGCCCAACTGATGCAAGCTATCTGCACCTCATAATGCCCCTTCGAAGCTGAGACAAAGTGCTCAGCGAACTGGGAAAAGAGAATTGAGAAAACGATGGATCCAAGAACGAAAAGCAAAACATTTGAAGATCTAATAGTCTGGCAGAAAGCTCGTGAGTCAATCGGAGTAATCTACCAACTTACAAAAGGCTTCCCGATAGAAGAGCAGTTTGGTCTTACTTCTCAGATGCGGCGGGCAGCCATTTCAATATCTTCTAATATCGCTGAGGGGTTTGGCCGAAGACAAGTTAAGGATAAGGACCATTTTTACACAATAGCATTGGGCTCCGTTTCGGAACTACTAAGCCAACTTATTATCTCAGGCGATCTTGGGTACGCGGATGATGCCGAGCTGAAACATGCAAAGAATAAATTGGTAGAAACCCGGAAGCTTCTTTTAGCGCTTTTGGTGTCTCACAGGAGATAAATATTCTCCATTCTGGATTCGTAATTCTCAATTCTTATCATGAGTATAGAATATAGGCATGATCACTTCCTTACGCTTGCAAAACTTCAGATCTTATCGAGATGAATCATTTGAATTTGAGCCAGGGGTAAACATTATTGTTGGGCCAAACGGCAGCGGCAAAACCAACTTGCTGGAAGCTGTCTTGGTATTGTCTCGGGGTAGTTCGTACCGCGCTCGTGACCCAGATATAATTATGCGCGACAAGCCATGGGCTAGGCTAGACGGTTTTTTTGGCTCTAATAACCGTACAGTAAAAATAAAGCGCCAGGAAAATGGAACCGATAAATCTTTCGAAATTGAAGGCAAGCTGCTCAGAAGGCTTCGCTTGGAAAATACAGTGCCAGTGGTTTTTTTCGAGCCCAGCCATCTGCAAATTATTAGTCGCGGACCAGACACAAGGCGGGAATACATAGACGATTTGCTAGAAAGAAGCCAACCGGGGTACAAAACCACCCTTGCAAACTACCGACGGGCTTTGGCTCAGAGGAATCGGTTGTTGAAACAGTCCGCATCCAGCGCCAAAAAGCAGCTATTTGCTTGGGATGTCCGACTCAGCCAACTAGGTATGGCTGTGGCTACTGCTAGAGCCTTAATTCTTGATGATGTAAACAAGCAAATCAGCCGTTCGTACAGCCAAATTGCCGGCAAAAAGACTGTAATTGAGACCAAGTACTGCTTGCAGTTTCCTGTTGAGCTGTATGCTAGCAAAATGCTAGCTAAGCTGCAGGCTAGTGTTGCTACCGATTTTGTTCGCGGATTTACCGGTAGCGGTCCGCACCGCGAAGACATTGAATTTTTTATTAATTCCGAGCCACTTTCTACCACCGGCTCGCGCGGTGAGGCCCGTAGCCTGCTGCTAGCACTCAAAATTTTCGAGCTGGAACTTATTGCCAAAGCCCGCGGCCAAAAGCCGATATTTTTACTAGACGATGTTTTTTCGGAGCTGGACTCCGCTCGCCGCCGGGCCCTGGTAGACTACTTGTCAGACTATCAAACAATAATAACCACCACCGACGCTGACGCCGTCATAGAATACTTCGCAGGCTCCCACAACCTAATTCCTCTGCAATAAACTCTATAGAGCAGAAATGCTGTCGTTAAAGGGTATTTTGCTGTCCAGTCCGATAAAATCCTGCTGCACATCAAAAGAAACTCCCTGCATTTGGGTGGAGCAAACATCATTGTTGAACTCTACATAGTAGTAGCCATTCACTTTCACTGCCAGTATGCCCTGCAGTCTGGACTCGTCCCATTGTTGCCCGCTATAAGAATCAAAGTCACCAGGCTTGAGACGGTTTAAAATAGTTCCTCTGTTGGCGCTAGCGCATTCCGGGTGGGCTGCTGCAAAGCTGGCGAGTTCGTTGGTTGAAAGGTATAAAGTTGC
>CAYUXQ010000049.1:0-2283 GCA_964448925.1 uncultured Candidatus Saccharibacteria bacterium
ACAGATGAGTTTCTGGGTGCCCACTAAGATGGCGCGGGTGAAATTCAAAAGCTTCTCGAGTCTTACAACCAAAAGTACGAAGAGGTTTGGGTACTCTCATGTTTAAAGCTGGAAGGTGAGAAAGTAATAGCTGGATGAATTGGAAAATAATTCTCAAAAGTCTTGGACACAACGAAATGCGCAAGCGTATTGCAGCTGTATTTGGTATGTTGTTGATTTTCCGAATCTTGGCTCATATACCAGTACCGCTTGGCGATCCTGAAACTCTTAAACAAGTTCTAAACAATCTCTTCCAACAAACCAGCTCTTCCAATCTTCTGGGCTTCTTAAATATGCTTTCCGGCGGAGCACTAGCCAATTTTTCAATTATGTTAGTCGGACTTGGCCCATACATTAACGCTAGCATTATTATGCAACTATTGACCAAAGCTATACCAAAGCTAGAGACCATGAACAAAGAGGGCGAGTATGGTCGTAAAAAGATAAATCAATACACACGCATGCTCACTTTCCCGCTTGCTATAATTCAATCAATAGGTACCATTTATCTTATTCGTCAACAGGCCCAAGCTGTTGGCGGTTTGGGCGATATAACAGCCAATACATCTTCAAGCGAGTGGGTTCTAATGATAGCCGCTCTGACTGGTGGGGCAATGATTCTTATGTGGTTAGGCGAGTTGATAACTGAGCGTTCGATAGGAAACGGCATTAGCCTACTAATTACTGTTGGCATTGTAGCTGGATTGCCAAGTATGATTGTCGAACTCTGGACGACTACTAAGTGGAGCTCGTCTCTGTCACTATCTGATAAAGTCGTCGTTCATGGGCATGCCTTCAGTAAACACGGGCTACTGTTGATGAGTATTGTTGCCCTGGCGGTGGTTTTTGTCACTTGGGCAGTTGTTAAGTTAAACGAAGCTTCGCGTCGGCTAACGGTTAACTATGCCAAGAGGGTACAGGGGAATCGCACCTATGGCGGAGTTACTACTACCTTACCGGTAAAATTAATTACCGCCGGTGTTATTCCTATTATTTTTGCAGTAGCATTCTTGAGCGTACCAACTTTTGTAGGGCAAATTCTTACTCATGGGCAAGGTGCGGCTATGACTAACCCAACCACTTCTCTAGAGCGTATTGGAGTTGATCTTTCTTCTTGGTTTGCCAATCCGTCTCCTCAGACTTTTGCTCAGGGCGGGTGGGAACCGTGGATTTATCCTTTGACCTATTTCTTTCTAGTTTTTGTTTTTACCTATTTCTATACATCAGTTACTTTCAACAGCAAAGAAATAGCTGAAAATTTGCAAAAACAAGGTGGTTTTATTGCCGATGTTCGCAGCGGAAAACAAACCGAAATCTATTTAAGCAAAATAGTAAATCGGCTGACGCTTTTTGGTGCTTCTGCGTTAGGTTTTTTAGCGATTTTGCCGATAATTGCCCAAGTCAAACTCAATCAAAACCTTACCATTGGTGGTACATCAATTCTAATTTTGGTTTCGGTTTCACTTGAAACACTACGCCAGGTCGAATCGCGTGCCATGATGATCACTTACGACCAATATGAGCAGCCCGACTATTTTTACGAGCCAGGAGCCGGCGCCACCGGCGCTCTTGGTGCTCGCCGCCTGAGTTTTATTCCGCGCCCGCGTCTCCCCCGCCGCAAAAAATAGCCAAAGTCCCCTCCCTAAGTAAGATTGCCAAACTATTTGATAGATGGTATAATAACTTGTTATGAAAGACAATCGAGAAGTCATAAAGACAATGACTGTTAACGAGGTGATAGCTCTAAGCCAAGAAATGGACGGCTTGCTATTAGACGCGTCAGAGGAGGAGTCCGAATGGCTAGGTGAGGAATTCGAGGCAGACCCAACTTATTGAACCGCCAAACATGGCAAAGAGATTATTGCTGCCATTGCTGGATTGTTAGCTGCTAGAGCAGCAGAAGATACATCTGGTACCCAGCCCGATAGCATAGAGCATTTATTAAGAGAGCTTGATATAGATAGAGAGGCTCTAGTTGCTGAGGTTGAGCAACAAAAAAAAGACATTTCAGGGATACACGAAGTACTTAACGGCTATACATTAACAACGGAAAACAAGTGCATCACAAAAAAAACTCAGAGAGAAATAAAGCGCTATCTTAATAGCGAGTTTAGGCAGCGTTGGGGTAGTGAAACTCTAGCAAATGACCCCATGCGCTTCAAGAATCTATTGGAAAGTATCGCCAGCAAAGCGGATACGAGTACATATGTCAAGGAGTCAGTTAAAAGATATCTTGTAGAACAA
>CAYUXQ010000050.1:0-2080 GCA_964448925.1 uncultured Candidatus Saccharibacteria bacterium
GGGATTCGCTGACGGCATTCATCATGATGGCGGCAATCACAGTTTCAGCGTTTGCTAGGTGATGGGTCGGATTGGGGGATTAGCCTTAGTTACGCAGCTCAACCTGAGCCGAAAGGGCTCGCACAGGCCTTTAAGATTGGCGCCGATTTTATTGGCTCAGATAAAGTCGCCCTTATACTTGGTGACAATATATTTTATGGACACGGTTTTGGTGAAAGCCTCAAAACATGTACCGATCCGAATGGTGGTATAGTCTTTGCCTACGAAGTAGCTGATCCTGAGCGTTATGGTGTTGTCGAATTTGACGCACAGAATCATGCAGTTTCAATTGAAGAAAAACCCGTCAAGCCAAAGTCTAATTTTGCAGTTGTCGGACTGTATTTTTATGACAACGATGTTATAGAAATAGCCAAGAGTATTGAGCCGAGTGATCGTGGTGAACTTGAAATAACAACGGTAAATGAAGAGTACTTGAAGCGTGGAAAGCTCAAAGTCATGACCATGGGCAGAGGCTCTGCATGGCTAGATACAGGCACCTTCGAGTCCATGAATGATGCCAGTGAATACATTCAGGTTATGGAAAAACGAACCGGCCTAAAGATCGGTTGCCCGGAAGAGATTGCATATCGTGAAGGCTTTATCTCTACTGAGCAACTGCAAAAACTTGCAAAAGATCTAGTCAAATCAGGTTATGGTGAGTATTTGTTAGGGTTGCAGAAAAATTAGTATGGAGCGCGCCACTAGCTTGGTAGGTTATTTGTATCGTCATAATCTTGTTCGTTATCTTTTTGTTGGTGGTAGCACATTTGCTCTTGATTTAGGTCTCTTGGTTATTTTGCACGGCAAACTAAACATGCGTATCGACCTTGCCACAACAATCTCTTACTGGATATCGATCGGCTATAATTTTACACTCAATTTAAAATGGACGTTTAGTAGCAGCGAAAAGAAAAAATTCCATAAGCACATCATTCCTTATGGAATGCTGTTGGGATTTAATTATCTGTTTACATTGCTATTTGTAAGTATTGGCAGCCACTTTATTAACTATGCCATATGTAAAGTTATTGCCGTCGCAATCCAGGTTATATGGACCTATCCGATGTATAAGTATATTGTTTTCGCGGACAAAAAAAGCAGTGTTACTTACGAGGATTAGCGGCTAAGAAGTCGCGTATATAGTCCATAATATCGACTGTTGTTTCCCAGCCCAGTTCATCACGGGCTTTATTTGGCGCACTACCAGACTCTGCTCGTCCAGGGTTGCCATCGATTAATTCGACACGTCCGCCAAATGCGTTAGCAATCTCAAGTACAGAAAAGGCTTTTTTGTTACTCAACGTATAGCCGTCACCATGTCCTTTTTCAGCAGTTAATATCATACCTCGAGCAAGGTCACCGACATACGTGAAATTACGTTTTTGCGTACCTGGCTTGACTACTTTTAGTGTCTCGCCATTTAGATAAGCGTGTTCAAACTTTGCAATGAGTGTTCCGTATGTATGTTCATCATTTTCACGAGGACCAAACGCATTATAGAAGTAGCAGATAGCGTATGGTAGATTATACCAACGTCCATAATTATTCACGAGATCAACATTTGTAGCCTTAGCAAAACCGTAAGGGCTTTGGTGACGGCCATCTCCTTCGATGGCAAACTTCGTACTAGATGCGGCGTAGACAAGTTTCCCAACTCCCCGCTTACGGCAGAATTCGACTACTGCAAAAGTGCCTAATATGTTCATATCGTACACGAGCTCAATGTCATCAAAAGAAGGAGCAATTCTTGCGTATTCTCCTAGGTGAAAAACGATGTCTGGAGTTTCAGGGACTAAATCGTCAATGTCTTTGGTGTGACCCTTTCGATATTCCGCACCATCAATATGATTCAGCCCCTTTCCGGTAAAGTAGTTATCGAGAGATATGATCTTATTTGTGGAATCATCTTGGAGTAGCTGCTCGATAATACTTGAGCCGACATGACCTGCGCCACCTGTTACTAGTATTGTCCTACTCATTGACTACCTGACGACCGATGCTTTCGTAATAGAAACCGTATGTTCGCATAACCTCAAGGTCA
>CAYUXQ010000051.1:0-1900 GCA_964448925.1 uncultured Candidatus Saccharibacteria bacterium
GACCAAAGAAAAAATCGCCCAAAATGGCGACAATTTCCTTTCTACACTTTTTGGTGGAATTTTACAACTCCGCTAGAACCTATTTTGAGGAAAAGTGCTGAACGTGGCAAGCCCCGCCGTTTGCCAGCCAAAGGCTGACCCGCCCCGCCAGCCCTGGATTTTACAACTTTTTTGATTTTTACCCACGCCGAATTTCTTTTTAATTGAGAAAAAGTCAGGTCTGTAGGGGCGGCTGCCCACAAGAGCAGAAACAGCGGGGCTTCGGGCGCTAGTGTCTTAAGGGCTGGTAACAAAACCGATGTTTTGCGGGCCTTTGAAATTGAACATTACTTTTTGAAATTTTATATTGTTATTCTTGAAATAGTTTTCAATTTCTTCAAGCAACGCGTCTCTTCCCAGCTTCTTAGTTCTGTCCCAAAAGTTACAGCAGGGTATTATCAAAACAGGCCGAACTTTGGCGGATTCAACAACTGGTCTTATGGCTTCATCGGGATGTAGGCCAATAATGAGGTCGTAATAATCGGCTATCTCCGCGCTGTATTCTTCTTGCCGGTTATTTACGCCAACCATTGTCCAGCCTCTTGGGTCTATGACTTCTGACTCGTAGCCTCGCTTGTTGAGTAAGCGACTAAGCATACCTTGACCGCCGGCAACGTCTGCGATATATTTCACGTCCTTGCCAAATGTCTTACTGACAAATTCAGCTATGACTTCAAAACGGGCAGCGTCGCCATGAAACTTATGTCGATTTGCCATCACCAAAAAATTTTAAAGCTCTATCAATTCCATGCCTAAAAACATCAATACCATATGGGTTTTCATGCTCAACACGCACCATCAACATCCATAAACAATGTCGTAGTAATATCAAATGGAAAAGAGGCTCAAACGTTTCATCAAAGAGCGTCTTATTTGAGTAGGAATCAATTAGTTGTTGTAGGGGAATATCTTTTCCGTATGTCGTTTCCCAGTGTACAAAGTCAAAAATTGGATGATTACCGGAACATTCCTGCATATCAATAATGCCAGTAATTGAATCACCATCAACTAATATATGTGGTGGGCCAAAGTCTCCATGCGTCAAAGAAGGCTTGTTCCAATCATATAAAATAGTGTTCTCTTCTAATAAAGCCAATCCATTTTTAACTTTTGAGTGAGGAATATCCCACTTAGTAGCAGCCATTAAAAGTTCGTCCTCTTTTTCGATCAAATCCAGCATGATTTTTGAAAATGGAATATCCCAGCCTTTACCACTCGGCTGCAAGTAGCCTAATCCGTCTACTTTGACTTTGTGCATCTTGCCCAATACGTCACCGATTTGTTTTATGGCATTATTTAACTTTATTTTGGTCTTCTTATCTTTAAGTAGCTCGTCTAAGGGCTTACCAGGCAGCTTTTCTTCAACGCAAAAAGTTACTGTCTTTTTGTTGGATATAGCTTGTTCAACAAGAAAAACCTTTGGTGTTGGTACGCCTGCCTTTCGACTAGCATCTAAAGCCCAACGCTCTGCCTCAAACCGAGGGTCATCTTCGGGCGAAATTCGCACGATTATATTTTGGCCGTCTTCAGTGGTAATATCGTACACTTCGTTCATCTGCCCAATGACTAAACGATTTGCATGAGCAATAGGACTTTTGACGGCTTTTTGAACATAGGTATTTATAAGTTCAAAAGGAGTAGACATCTTGCTGTGCCTGGCTTTCAGCCAATCGTCAAAGCTATCTTTAGATGGTGTAGTTACTTTAGTCATCATTAACGATTGTATCAGTTAATCTATAGTTTTAGACTAAATTGCGCCCGAAGCCCCGCTGTTTCTGCCGCAAGCGGCAGCCGACCCGACAGCCCTGGATTTTCTCAACTTCAAAAAAAAGGAATTTCGGCGGGGGATAAAAAAGACAAT
>CAYUXQ010000052.1:0-1041 GCA_964448925.1 uncultured Candidatus Saccharibacteria bacterium
TGTTATCTTGCTTGTCCTGTTGCTTTTGTTGCTCAACAAGCTGCTTTAAAAGCCCAACGGATTGTGCCTGATAGTTTGGCGGTGGAGCTATCGCTATGTGGTCGGTCTTCATAACATCGGGAAAGTTAATTTTAGGCATCGCCAGACTTTTAAGGGCGGTGTCCATCTTTTCTTTAATAGCCTTGCTGGCTTTTGCTAAGCCGTCCTGAAACTCGGTAATATCATCAAGGTGTTCTTGGGTCAGGCTAGTCTTTTCAATCTTTGCCCGTTCATCCTTGGGCATTTTCATCAGTTCTTCAATCTGACCAACTGAGATGTATTTATCCTTGTTTTCTTCTTTGGACTTAGAAAAATCAACACGCCGCTCTGGGCTAAAGTAGTTTTTCGGCTTGGGCTTTTTACCCGACCATTCAAGGTACTCTGGGTTTTCTTCTAACTTTTCAACATAGCTATCAAATCCTGGTAGTAGCTCAATTTGATACTTACCGTAGGTTTGGTCAGTCGGCAGCTGATTAAGCAGCTTGGCGACCTTGGAGTAGTGGTTGTTTAGGTCGTTCATAGGGTGCAATGCCACGGGCTTGCCCTTAGGTGTGACCTTACGCTCTTTATCAAGCGTGTTTACCAGAAACCAGATTTTTTCTTCGCCGTGTAACACCTTTTACTCTTTCATTACATCTGTACAACTACAACAATGTTATCAAGATACAGCAAGTTATCACAGGAGTTACTGCATTAAAAACGAACTTTGCAAAAATGTTTGTGGTTGTATATAGTTGTATTCACATTAACAATTAACTTCTTTTGAAGTGGAAGTTCGGTGAGATACCGACGCTGTGCCGCAACTGTAATGTCGCTTACAACTAGTGATAAGTCAGGTCATCTTCATAAGATATATCCCGAGCAGGAATATGTAGTATTTCATTCGTCATCTCTCGGGGTGGCGTTTTTTATTACAAAAATCCGCTCCGAGAACGGAGGGTTCAAATGAAAAATATAAAATTAACAGCGATTGCTTTGATAGCTGCATTGGTAGTCGGTATA
>CAYUXQ010000052.1:1051-1749 GCA_964448925.1 uncultured Candidatus Saccharibacteria bacterium
GGAGTTTCGCTATATACGGCGAACCACAACGACAATAAGATAGAAAACCAACAATCTACTAGCCAACAAGCAACCGAGCAGCCAACAACAAAATTAACATCAAGCGAAGATAAAAAGACTGTCAGCTACGAAGGGCAAACTGACAAGACTGCTCTTGAAGTTTTGAAGTCATTGGCTGATGTTAAAACCAAGGACAGTAGTTATGGTGAGTTCGTTACGGCTATTAACGGTGTTGAAGCTGACGGTACTGCCGAGTTCTGGTCATTTTATGTAAATGGAAAACTTGCAAATGAAGGAGCTGGTACTTACAAATCAACGAATGGCGAAAAGATTGAGTGGCGTGTAGAGAAAGTACAGCAATGAAAATCCACAAAATAGATACCACTAAAGGCAACGGTATTTACATACTGCTAGTCTCTAGCCTAATTACGTTTGCAGTGTTTGGTAGACTTTTACCGCATCCGCCAAACTTTGCACCAATTGCAGCTGTGGCTATTTTCGGTGGAGCAATTTTACCTAGACGCTGGGCGTTGAGCTTACCTATACTTGCGATGGTAATAAGTGACTTAATCATTGGACTATACCCGATGTTTTTATTTACTTGGGGTGCTTTCGTTCTGATTGCCTTGCTTAGCAACAAAATTATCAAGCAAGCCAAGCCAATGTTAATAGTGGGTGCCAGTTTATCTGCATCAGTT
>CAYUXQ010000053.1:0-1697 GCA_964448925.1 uncultured Candidatus Saccharibacteria bacterium
TGATATTATAAATGACAATTCATATCTGAACAGCCGCACAATCCACTTTTACTAGAAAGGTTCATTACTTGTATTGGTCCTCATCGTAAACGGAGATACTTTGTGCCCTTAGCATTCATCATCGGGACCGCGGGTAGCGGTAAATCGCTTTTCACTGCTGCTTTCGCAGAGTGGCTAAAAATGAGTAAACAAGATGTCGCAATCGTCAACTTAGATCCCGGCGCTTTAAAGCTGCCTTATCAACCGGATGTCGACGTTCGCAATTACGTAGATGTTGGCGATATCATGGAGAAATACGCGTTGGGCCCCAACGGCGCATTGATTATGGCTGCAGATTTAATAGCTGACGAAATCGAGAACTTAACACGCGACATAGAGGAAGCCCATGCAGATTTGATCTTAGTTGATACTCCGGGTCAGATGGAACTGTTTGCTTTCCGTGCATCTGGACCTTACATTGTTAACGAATTAACCAAAGAACCAAAAGCTATCATCTACCTTTTCGATTCAGTCTTTTCAGTAAACCCCCTAAACTACGTATCCAACATGTTCCTCTCCGCAGCAGTCTACAACCGCTTCTTCCAACCGCAATTGCATGTGCTCTCAAAAACTGACTTAATCCCAAAAAAGGATGTACAGTCAATTGCTTCTTGGTCAGCAAACCCACGTGAACTGGAAGACGCCATCGAAACTAAGCTCGAGGGAACCAAACGGCTCTTCAGCCGCAACATGATGCAAGCCATCGACAAACTCGGTATGAAATTCCTACTTATGCCCGTATCCTCCAAGAACAATGAAGGTATGACAAACATCAACACTTACTTAGAGCGTATCCTTAACCAAGGTGAAAAATACACTACTTAGACGCTGATAAGCGACCAACTAGCGGCAAACGCCCCCCTTTTAGCTTTTAAAGCAGTCTCAGCGCTTGCCACTATTATTACATCATTTTCCTGAGGCTTCATAAGTTCGAGTATTTGCTTTGAAACTTTAGGGTACTGCTTTTCTACATTATCGCTTACAGATTCGATACATAGATGCCCGTTTTTGTAGACGATAACGAACGCTTTACGTGCACCTGCGATTATGGCTGCATCACGCTGGTCGATTCCTGACTCTACTCTTTGAGCGGAGTTTTTGACCAAGAAAGCATGGTTGAACTCTAAATTGCTCAACTCTGATTTGGATAAGTCTTGCTGTTTAGGGAAAATCGAGTCAAACTGGCGCCAAATATCCTTGCCCTTCTGAGTTAAGTTACATCCAGCTTTTGAAGTCTCAATTAAATCGGCGTCCCTTAACCTGCTAATTATGGTCCTAACGGCGCCATCCCCTACGTTGAGCAACTCGGCTAGTTTGTTTCTTCCTAGAGGTTTCTGAGCCATCAACTCCAGAGCGTAGAATATGTGGAATATAGTAAAAGTAGTCGAGGGGCCTGGAGCTTTTTTGCCAGATATTTGTTGCATAAATCTCTTCAATGACACCGCCATGTTTTCCCCTGCACCTATTTAGCGTGAACTATGTTTTTATATTTATCAGTGCTGCATCGTTAGTCTTTGCAGGCTACAACTGGAACTTCGACGAGCACTCCAGCTTTGAGCTCTAAACCGCCGACTGTGGTACGCGCTGGGTGATCGCTATCAAAATATCGAGCGTATTCACGGTTGTGCTTAACCTGTTTTTGGTAGTTTTAGTGTTTT